>JBILTQ010000600.1:0-8333 GCA_044371435.1 Pirellulaceae bacterium
GAGGCCTCGATCCAGCGCAGATCACTGGCCTGGCCAGCCCCCAGCCCCCGGGCCTTGGTGGGGGTGTTCACCGAGAGAAACACCATGTCCGCCTCGGCGATCGCCGTCTCCACCGCCGTGGAGAACACCAGATTGCGGCCGCGGCAACGCCCCACCACCGCATCCAGCCCGGGCTCGTACACCGGCAGCCGGCTCAGATCGGCATCGTTCCAGGCGGCGATCCGCGCCGCGTTCAGATCCACCACCGTGACCTGGATGCCCGGGCAGCGATCGGCGATCACCGCCATCGTCGGCCCGCCCACGTAGCCCGCACCGATGCAGCAGATCGCGCGGATACTCATGGGTTCGGCTCCCGAAAGAAGGCCATGGTGGCATCAAGGACCGACTCCTTCGCCACGGCGCGTTACCAAGACTCGTCCTGAGGCGCCAGATCGATCATCGACGGTGGCAACAGGGCATCTACTTGGATAAGAAAGGGTGATACATGCCTGACAAGCTCAAATTATAACACAACCCAGATTTGTCAACGGGCTGATCCTGAATACGCGGGATTGATCGAAATGGATGGAGCGGGTGGCTTGACCATTCATCATCCGAATCGCTGAAAGCGTCGGGCATGACCAACATCAACACACACCATCGTCTGAACCATGGAAATCCTTACGACAGAACCAACGCACGCGAGACCCAAAGAACCGGTTCGGGGCCAGGGCCAGACAGCGACATCAAGACCGCCTGATATGCATTGCGCGAAGACAACGGGCGGTCAACACTGCATCACCAACAGGGCAAATCGCCTTGTGGAAGCGGGCATTCAACGAGAGCCACTCTGAGGCACTTCAGCAATGATGGGCGCTACATTAGGAAAATCAGAAAATCCGCGCCACGCCTCCATCACAAGCAGCCCGAGCACAAAGAAAGACCAGTAATAAAGCAAGCCATCGGAGTAGAGCAATGGCTGAAAAGTCCATTGACAGACCAGAAAGCTGAGCCAACCCCAACGCAGCAAAACTTGCCAGTCCCAGACAGGCCAAGCTGCAATAAAACCCCGGCACACTACAAAGAGCATTGGAACTAGTGCTGTCAACAGAAAGAGGAGAGGAACAAGCCCAACGGCATAAAAGACATCGAGCAGGACATTATGCACAAGTTGATGCGTGCCACCCGACTCAGCCAACAACAATGATGATTCAGATCTTATACAGCTAGAAAAAGACACACGGAGTATACGCCCGCCCCAGGGGGCCTCAAACAAACGCGACAACACTCCTCCAAACAGCATCATTCGTTCATCACAGAAACCTTGCGCCCAGATTCCTACAGACTGAACCTGGGAAGCAGCCTTAAGCCGGCTCCAGACAACCAGGCAAACCGCAACCAAACCAGCGAATGCCACTGCTAATCGAGTCGAGCGGGTCATTCCCTGAACCAACCGATGCAGCCAATGCCAAAGCAGGGGCAGCGTTGCGAGAAGCAGGGCCAACCAGCCGAGCCGACCGTTCAACGACCAAACCGCATGGGCACCCAAGAGAGCCACGACGAGTGACGCAACTCCCCACCAACGACGCGCTCGCTGTGTGGACTCCATCAGAGCAAGGGATGCCAAGGGTAACAACAGAAGGGCGGAATAAGCGTTCTGCTCCACGGAGCGCACATTCATGACAGGCACTGATCCCCAAGGAAGCTCGATAGTGCTCGTGAAGGCCTGCGCAAATGCCCACCAAGGTTCTCGGGCCAATGCCAAGGCAATGAGAACGTAAAGCAATCCACCTAATGCATACGCCAGCAGCATTCGCGACGACCAGATCCGATCGAACGATGCTGCTTGCATACCTGTCAAGGCCAAAAGACTCGGCAGCAGCACCGCATTGATCAGATCCAGACAATCGGCCGGCCACTGCCAGAAACCCCAGGCAAGCATGCCAAAGGCATAGGCCACAGAAAACAAAAGCAGAGAGAGAAGGATTGGCCACCAACGGCCGAGGGCAGCAGCCACAGCCCGGAACCCCGAGCCACCTACCTGCCGACAAGATCCAACAGCAATCAACCCAGGCAGAAGATAGAGAAGTGTGAACGACTTCGGCAAATGAAGTCCTACACAACAGGCCAATAATAGCGGCAAGAGAACAAAGAATCGGCTCACCAGTAACAGCCCCCATCGACTGACAATGCCGAAACAGGAGTTTCCGCTTGAGAAGCCCTGATCCAATGCTCATTCATCATCGCAGCAATCGCCGGTATCTTCTCCCAGCGCCTCCCACGGATGCCGAACAACACTTGGAGTGCTCCTCCAAGATGAATCGCTTGGCGCCCCGTCGATTTGATGGCCGCACCCAGTGGAAGGCCATAAGCACCGCACCCGAGCAAAGCCACATCAAACTCCTGTCGCAATACATTCTCGGTCAGACATTCAAGAGCTACCAGCCAACTGGCATAGCCTTCCGTCAAGGGGGCAAGGGTCTGTGGCGGTGATAAGACTTGCAATTCAAACTCAGGTAAAATCAAAGGATTAGCAAACAGCACTTTTCGCTTGCTTTGATACTGGTGCTGGATGGTCAAGCAAAAAGGATGCACCACCAGCACTCGGCGTCCGTGCAAAGTGGCAGTCCAAGGAGAGGCGTGCAGATAAGGCTCAAGCGCCGGCAGTGGCACCAACGGGAGAGCGTTGTAGCGTTCGGCCAGCAGCCTGGCTTGAAAGGTTGTTTGCCAAAAACCCAGCAGGTCTACCTGTGCAATCGATTCAGCATAAACCGTTGCGAACCGCAAAAGCAGGTCAGAATTCACAGGGAAAATGCCTGCATTTTGATGCGCTTGCTTCTTGCTAAGCCGCCCAAAGTTAGCGTTTCGGAAAAGCGCTTCTCCCACAATCCGTCCCTCAGTATGACCGATGCGTCCGACCAGGCAAGGATCACCCTGTAATAGCAACTCCGTTAGCATGCGGTTAGCAGCCGCGAAGGAGAGCTGCCTGGCCCACAGATGGCGGTAACGCCATCGTTCACCGGCCTGTACGAGCTCCTCATAGGTAGATTTCAGCAGCATCTGCAGCAATGGCTTCATCATGCTGCGGCCGATTTCAAGATCAATGAATGCTCTGCCAACGAATAGTGAGGGTTCAACGCCCAGCGGCTCCAAGCACCAGGCATGCTGTACTCGGCACACCCCTCAAAGTCAATACCAGCTTGCTGCAGTCCTGATAGCGGATGCTCCGTCGCAACCCAGGACCAAAGAGCTTGGGTATAACACCCAGGCCCCGTAAAACGACAGATCGCAGCCTGGGGATGTTCGAAGCAGACATCTTGAATGGTTGCCGCGTTGTGAACAATGCTGTCCAGCACATTACGCAACATAGGGTGCTCGGGGGCGACCATCAGCGCCCATTGCAGGGCCAAACGCTGCGGATGCTGCAATCGACTCACCACCGCGGCAGGTGGTGTAACGTTGGCGAAACGATTTTCGTAGGCAATGACAACCTCAGCGCTGGGATCCAGGATCTCATCGATAGGGAGCAGGAATCGCGACTTGATATCGCAATACATCCCGCCTCTTTGCCAAAGAATACAGTAGCGAAATAAGTCGGCCTTCATTGGCCCAAACAATGAATTCTCGTAAATTTCAAGAAGGAAATGCCCCCGCCAGTGACGACGCATATACTGATCACGCCGGCTACGGTCAAAAAACTCAAAGCGGATACCTGGGTTCAAATCCCTAAACCGCTGGACTTCACGATAGTGTGATTTACCCAATAGATTTGACTCACTAGTTTGGTAGAGAACACCAGGAATATTTGAATGATGCCAGGCAGCCTGCTCAGGACGGTCTCCAAGGCGATAACTTGGCATCTCCCCTGAGAGCTTTGCCATCGTCCTGGGATGCAGAACACGCAGCCTATCTAGCTTGCCTTGGAAGGCACCTTTACCCTTCGCCACTACTTGGAGCTTAGACATTATCCGAAGAACCTCCCTGCTGGAGATCAACCATGAGCTGCTCTACAGACTCGATAAAGGAGCCGATAAGCGTGGGATGTGATCGCCACATCTGATCCCAAAAGAGTGGATCATGGCGTTCATAAGCGTGGCAGCCCAACGGAGCAACCTGCGTATGCCGAAATAAAGCACGCGGCTCTGTTTCAAATGCAAATCTAGCGGCCATAGAAAAAGGGGCTACACAGAAAGCCGAGCTAATTTGGGGCGCAATAAAACTCCAAAACAGATCTTCGTAAAGATCCAGATTCTCGAATGACCCAGCATTGGAAAACAATCTGCGACATGCACGCCATTCAGCACGGAATCGCTGGTCGGGTAACGTAGTAATTTCCAGGCTTCGCCAATAGCGATACAACCAACCCCGGTAGCGAAGCACCTCACGGCAATGGGCAATACGTCTCAGCGAAAACCCACCGTTCCCTCCCCCCAAGGGCCGCAGAGGCCGCCGAGGTTGCTCTAAACCGACAAACCATGGCGCGCCAATATAGGAATAAGAACTATCAAGCCAGATGGGCCACTGATCTGACAATAATAGTGCATCGGGCTGAATGATGAATAGCCATTCATAATTGGAAAAGCGTGCATAAAAGGACTCCGACAACAGCAGGCTGCTATAGGCCGAGACCCCTTGGAAATAACGCGTGGGGAATTCGAAGCTGCGAAAGGCTTGACCCTGACGATCACGATGGCAAAACCACTGATCAAGAACCTGCACAAAGCCCGACAACTCTGGAGGATGCAGGATCGCCAATTCGGCCGCTCCTACCGCTCGCTGATAAGTTGCCAGCAACGAAAGTGCCTCCGTTTTAGAGAGGCACGGCCGGTAAAGCGGCACCAGCACACAGCAGCGGTTGCCTGATTCGGCAAACATCAGCGCCAATCCAACAATCTTAGGAGCTTCAACGTCTTACGCTTCAGCTCTGTGGTGAATCGCTTTCGGTAAAGGCGATCATAAGTAACACGATCAAAACGTCGAGATGGCAAAATGATCGACGGATGCACCAAAGGCCGGACCAACTCTTGAGGCACTCGAAGTGGTGACCCTTCATCCAGCGTGTGGGTCGCATCTGTATCGAAACCAACATTCCTGACCTGCTCCTTTGCAGGCAAACAAATCAGAAATCCTTGCTGCCAGCAGGCCAATTGCCAAAGAACATCCCACGTATTCACCTCCCCACTGCAAACCTGATCGATCAGAAATAGCCAACGCCGTTCAAAGTCACGGCCTCCAAGCTGATACAACCAGCGCTGCCGTCGAAACTCGGGCCAAAGTATTTCAGCTTGGTGATAGGAGCGCCAAGCACGCCGCCAAGTGGCCCAGCCCCAACAGTGGCTATAGATCGAAAAATAATAGCTGGCGGCAGCAGGAGGAGCCTCAAACTGATGATTATTGGCAGCAATGGCGCCAATTCTCAGATCGTCTCGATAACGCTCCAAGAGCTCTGCGCAGTAGCTAAAGAAGCCGGGGATCGGATGAATATCATCCTCGAGGATCACGCCCTCTGCCTCAGTCTGAAAGAACCAGTCAATTGCCGAGCTCACCGCCACTCGACAGCCAAGATTATGGGTTCGTAGGAGCCAGGAAACCTGGCAGGGCCAATCGATGCCATCGCGGAACACGTTGCGAACTTCCTCACAGAGCGCCTGCTCATCAGGGCGATCCAAACGGGGGCCGTCAAATGCCAAGTAGAGCCGTAATGGCTGGAGCTGCCTGAGAACCTTCAGCAACCCAGCAGCTGGTCCAGGCCGGTTGAACGCCATCACAAGGATGGGGACTGGGTAACTCATGACGCCATCACCGTGTAACCCAAGGCATAACCACACGTCACAAGCGCTGAGATGCCTAACCACGGCAGCAAACCGCGGCTCCGAGCTGCCAGCAACACCAACAGGGCCAGACTCGCCAGATCGATCCACACCCGGGTGTAGTCCGGGAAGCGGCCTAGGATCTGAGTGCTGGTGCACAGCGCCGGAAGCAGATAGCAGCCCGCCGCCAGACGCAGCCAGCGGCCTGTGGATCGCTGGCCAACCGCCAGGGCCAACACACCGAGGGTGGCCAACCAGAGCAGGAAGCAGAGCCCATCGAACAGCCGTTCCGAGCCCCCGAGCTCCACACCGGGCAGCTGCACCAGCCCGAGCAGTTGCCCAGCCTTACGCAACACACCAGCGAAGGGCCAGGTGAAGTGGAGGCTGGCGAGGGTGCCATCGGCGGTGGCGGCAAAGCGGTGCCGCAGCCAGGCCATCCAGGCCAGCAGGGGCACCGGCACCAGGGCCAGGGGCACCAGCCAGCGCCAGCGGCGCTCCGACAGGGCCGTCAGCCCCGTGGCGGCCCAGGCCAGCAGGCTGGTTTCGCGAGTGAGCAACGCGGCCGTGAGACTGGCCCCCAGGGGGACCAAGCGCCGTTGGCGCATCGCCACGGCTGCGGCCAGCAACAGGGTGGTGGCGAGCAGATCAGCCGTGTCGAGACTGAGGGTGATCCAGGCGCCTGGGAGCGCCAGCACCGCCAGGCCCCACTGGGGAGAGCGCTGGTGCAGGTGGGCCCAGCGGGCCACCAGGCCGCCGGCGCAGCCGATGCAGGCCACATTGATCAGGCCCAGCATCCAGAGAATCAAGCCGGGCTGGCCGAAGCCCAACAGCCAGGCCAGCAGGGGATAGAGCAGGCGCTTGCCGCGGTAGATGGGGTTATCCAGGGCCGCGCTGGTGCCCGGATCAACCTGGAGCGGATCCAGGGCCAGGGAGAGGAACTGCTGGCCGTCGTTGCCGCGCTTGCCAGCCAACATCACCAGGGCCTGCCCCTGCAACCGGGGTGAGAGGGGGATCTGATCGCCGATGCGGGCCAGGCCGGAGGGATTGCCTCCGTATTTGCCAAACACCACCAGGGCCCAGATCAACAGGGCCACCAGTCCTGTGATCAAGCCAACGAGAGGCGGCCCCCAGCGTCTTTTCCCAGTTGCGGTGCCTGCCTCCATCAGCCGAGGCTACGCTCTATCCCAGATTTGCTGCGCTGGGGTGAGCCGTCCTCTGGTGATCACCACGGCCTTCTGCTACGGGCCGACCGAGCTGTGGCCTCTGCTCCACTCGCTTGAGCAACACGCACCAACGGCCGAAGTCCTGGTGCTCACAGCTCAGGAAGACCTCAACAGGCTCGCCCCCCTCACCGCCAGGTTTCCCCACCTGAGCCTGGAAAAGGTGGCACTCCCACCTCGGGTGATCCGAGGCCCTTTCGCTCTGCCTCGGAAGCTGGCCTCACGCACCAAGCGATGGCTCAGGCGACGGCAACAACAACTCATCCATGAGCCCAGTATCGCCATCGAAGAGGCCAGGCGATTTGGTCTCAGCACAGCCCACTCCCATTTCCTCATCCGGCGGTTCTTCTGGGCAAAAGAGTGTCTGAAACAACAACGCTGGCGCGATCACACCGCCGTGATGCTCTGCGATGTTCGTGATGTCGTGGTGCAGGGCGACCCCTTCGCAAACGTCGGCAAGACCCTGATCAGTGGTGAAGAGTTTGGCCTGCTCGATGCATGCGCGATAAATCGACAGTGGATTCGAGACGCCTACGACCACGAACAGGAACAGCTACTCCTTGGAAAACCAGCTCTTTGTGCGGGGGTCGTGATTGGGTCGAGAGATCAAATTCAGCTCTACCTCGATCTGTTCTGCCATGACGCCATGGAGATGATGCGTCGCCATGGAACTAGCTGTGAATCCAATCTAGACCAGGCCATTCACAACAAGATCCTCCGCAGTCCCTCTGATCTTCAACTGATCATCAGTACCGTGAACGGGACCATTGCCACAGTGGGCTGCGTCCCTGCCGAGGCCATTGAGGTGCCGGACAACTCTGGCCCAGTCAAAGTCATGGGACAGATCCCGACGGTGATCCATCAGTACGACAGGCGACCTGTCCTCGTACAGCATGTCCAGGCGAAACATGGCCGTGAATGCGGATATAACAGCGCTCCATGAGATCGCCACGCCTCAATCGCTCCCTGCTGCCGCTGGCCGCCGCGGGCCTGGCCCTGGTTGTGTGGCTGCCCCTGGGGCTGGCCGGAGTGCCGATCGACACACCCGACGGCTTCCTGCACCTGGGCTGGGCCGTGGGCTGGGCCCGCCAGGTGGCGGGGGGCTGGTGGTGGCCCCAGTGGAGTGATCTGAACTGGGCGGGCGCCGGCAGCTTCGCCCTGGCGATCTATCCGCCCCTGTTCCGACACCTGGTGGGAGTGCCGCTGCTGGCGGGGGTACCGGCGGACCACGCCCTGGCCGGGGCCGTTCTGGCGGTGTTGCTGCTGAATGCGGCCGGTGCCCTGGCCCTGGCCCGGCTGTGGCTGCGGCCGGGGGGCTGGCGCT
>JBILTQ010000603.1:0-6718 GCA_044371435.1 Pirellulaceae bacterium
GTTGGCCGAGTTTTCGGCAATCGAGTTGGCGGAGGCATTCGCATCGCTGACCGCGCCGACATCGAACTCGTCAACATCGGTGAGGCTGATCGTGAAGACACTGGTCGAGAAGCTGGCGTCAGCCGAGGTCGCCCGGACGGTAATGTTGTGGCTGGTAGCCGCCTCCCGATTCAGCAACGTGCCATCAGCGACAGTGACAACGCCAGTCGAAGAATTAATTGCAAAGCGTCCCCCGGCCGAGTCATCGAGCGAATAAGTGATCGCGTTATTGGTCGCATCCGCATCACTGGCCGAGGCGGTGATCCCGACGGTAGTTCCGTTGGCCGCGTTCTCGGCGACGCTGTTGGATGTGGCATTCGTGTCAGACACCGCTCCAACGTCGAATTCATCAACATCGGTCAGGCTGATGGTGAAGATCTGTGTCGAGAAGCTGGCATCGGCCGAGGTCGCCCGGATGGTAATACTATGGCTGGTCGCCGCTTCGAAGTTCAGCAGCGAACTGTCGGCCACGGTCACCACCCCGGTCGAACTGTTGATCGTGAAACGTCCGCCGGCATTGTCGTCCAACGAATAGGTGATGATATTGTTAGTCGCATCAGCATCCGAGGCGCTGGCGGTGATCCCGACGGCGGTCCCGTTGGCCGCGTTCTCGGCGAGGCTGTTGGCCGCAGCGTTCGTATCGCTGACCGCGCCGACATCGAATTCGTCAACGTCGGTGATGGTGACGCTCATGACTTCATCGTAGGTAGCCCCAGCCGTATCGGTGACACGGACGGTGATGTTGTGGCTGGCAGCCGTTTCGCGATTGAGCAGCGTGCCGTTGGCCACCGTCACCACGCCGGTCGAGGAGTTGATGGCAAAGCGTCCGCCCGCATCGTCGACCAGCGAATAGCTCGCTCCATCGCCAGAGTCGACGTCGCTCCGGGTCACGGTGCCCACACTGGTCCCGTTGGCTGCGTTTTCGGCCACCGTCAGCGTGCCGGACAAGTCATGGGGGTTGTCGTTCGCCCCCTGGATGGTCACCGTGATCTGCGTGGTGCTGGTCAGCCCCGCCGTATCCCGCATCGTGTAGGTGAACGTATCGGTCAGGGTCTGGCCGCTGGTGCGGAGGGCCTGGACGGCGGCATTGCCGTTATCGACGGTGTAGGTGTATGCCCCATCGGCAGCGATATTGATCGAGCCATAGCTGCCACTGACGGCGGTGGCGACACTACCCGAGGCACTGCCGACGGTGCCGGCGGCGACGCCGGTCACGGTCTTCGTATCGCCCGCATCGACATCCGTATCATTGGTCAGAACGTTGCCGGTGGGGTTGGTGCCGGCCGTGCCGTTGCTGACCCCGCCCGCTTCAACAGCCGTTACCGTATCAGAAACGGCCGTCGGCGTTTCGTTGACGTTAGTCAGGTTGATGGTGAAGACCTGCGTGGAGAAACTAGCATCGGCCGAGGTCGCCCGGATGGTAATGCTATGGCTGGTCGCCGCTTCGAAGTTCAGCAGCGAACTGTTGGCCACGGTCACCACGCCAGTGCTGCTATTGATAGTAAAGCGACTGCCGGCGGAATCATCGAGCGAGTAAGTGATGGTGTTGTTAGAGCCGTCAGCGTCGGAGGCACTGGCGGTAACTCCGACGACAGTACCATTGGCAGCGTTCTCGGCGACGCTGTTGGACGTGGCATTCGAGTCAGACACCGCTCCAACGTCGAACTCGTCAACATCGGTGAGGCTGATGGTGAAGGACTGAGTGGAGAAGCTGGTATCGGCCGAAGTCGCCCGGACGGTAATACTATGGCTGGTCGCCGCTTCAAAGTTGAGCAGCGAACTGTTGGCCACGGTGACCACCCCGGTGGAGCTGTTGATCGTGAACCGCCCACCGGCATTGTCATCCAAAGAATAGGTGATGGTATTGTTAGTCGCATCGGCATCACTGGCCGAGGCGGTGATCCCGACGGTATTTCCGTTTGCCGCGTTTTCGGCGATCGAGTTAGCGGTGACATTGGAGTCGCTGACCGCGCCGACATCGAATTCATCAACGTCGGTGAGGCTGATGGTGAAGGACTGGGTAGAGAAGCTGGCATCGGCCGAAGTGGCCCGGATGGTGATATTGTGACTGGTCGCCGCTTCGAAGTTCAGCAGCGAACTGTTGGCCACGGTGACCACCCCGGTGGAGGAGTTGATCGTGAAACGTCCGCCGGCATTGTCGTCCAAAGAATAGGTGATGGTATTGTTGGTCGCATCAGTATCCGAGGCGCTGGCGGTGATCCCGACCACCGTCCCATTGGCCGCGTTCTCGGCGAGGCTGTTGGCCGCAGCGTTCGTATCGCTGACCGCGCCGACATCGAATTCGTCGACGTCGGTGATGGTGACGGTCATGACCTCATCGTAGGTAGCCCCCGCCGTATCGGTGACCCGGACGGTGATGTTGTGGCTGGCAGCCGCTTCGCGATTGAGCAGCGTACCATTGGCTACCGTGACGACACCGGTTGAGGAGTTAATCGCAAAGCGTCCGCCGGCATCGTCGACCAGCGAATAGCTCGCTCCATCGCCAGAGTCGACGTCGCTCCGGGTAATCGTCCCAACCGAGGTCCCGTTGGCCGCGTTTTCGGCTACCGTCAGCGTGCCGGACAGGTCATGGGGGTTGTCGTTCGCTCCCTGGATGGTAATGGTGATCTGCGTGGTGCTGGTCAGCCCCGCCGTATCCCGCATCGTGTAGGTGAAGGTATCGGTCAGCGTATTGCCGCTGGTGCGGAGGGCCTGGACGGCGGCATTGCCGTTATCGACGGTGTAGGTGTACGCCCCATCGGCAGCGATATTGATCGAGCCATAGCTGCCACTGACGGCGGTGGCGACACTGCCCGAGGCGCTGCCGACCGTACCGGCGGCGACGCCGGTGACGGTTTTGGTGTCACCGGCATCGACGTCCGTGTCGTTGGTCAGGACGTTGCCGCTGGGGTTGGTCCCCGCCGTCCCGTTGCTCACCCCACCCGCTTCAACAGCCGTCGTTGTATCAGCCACGGCCGTCGGCGTCTCGTTGGCGTTAGTCAGGTTGATGGTGAAGACCTGCGTCGCAAAGCTGGTATCGGCCGAGGTCGCTCGGATGGTAATACTATGGCTGGTCGCCGCTTCAAAGTTGAGCAGCGAACTATTGGCGACGGTGACGATGCCAGTGGAGGAGTTGATCGTAAAACGTCCGCCGGCGGAGTCATCGAGCGAGTAAGTAATGGTGTTGGTGGTGGCGTCGGCGTCGGAGGCTGAGGCGGTCAGGCCGACGATGGTGCCGTTGGCGGCATTCTCGGCGACACTGTTGGTGGTGGCGTTCGAGTCAGTAATAACGCCGACGTCGAATTCGTCAACGTCGGTGATAGTCACGCTCATGACTTCGTCGTAGGTGGCCCCAGCCGTATCGGTAACGCGGACGGTGATGTTGTGGCTGGCAGCCGTTTCGCGATTGAGCAGCGTGCCGTTGGCCACCGTCACCACGCCGGTCGAAGAGTTGATGGCAAAGCGTCCGCCCGCATTGTCGACCAACGAGTAGCTCGCTCCGTCGCCCGAGTCGACATCGCTCCGGGTCACGGCTACCGTCAGCGTGCCGGACAAGTCATGGGGGTTGTCGTTCGCCCCCTGGATGGTCACCGTGATCTGCGTGGTGCTGGTCAGCCCCGCCGTATCCCGCATCGTGTAGGTAAAGGTATCGGTCAGCGTGTTACCGCTGGTGCGGAGGGCCTGGACGGCGGCATTGCTGTTATCGACCGTGTAGGTAAAGGCACCGTTGGCGGCGATGTTGATCGAACCATAGCTGCCGGTGACGGCAGTGGCGACATTGCCTGTGGCACTACCCACCGTACCCGCGGCCACTCCGGTCACCGTCTTGGTATCGGCAGTGTCAGGGTCCGTATCGTTGGTTAGGACATTCCCCGTCGGGTTGGTCCCAGCAGTACCGTTGCTGACCCCGCCTCGCTCCACCGCGATAGCCGAGTCAGATAAGGCGAGCGGGGAGTCGTTCGCCGGCGTAATGTTGACCGTAATATTCCCAGTGCCGGACATCGCGCCACCGCTTCCCTGCGTTCCACTGTTTCCATCACTGAAGGTCCAGCTCAGTTGAACGCTAGCTGGCGGATTGTTGTTGCTATTGGCATAGGTGATTTGCCGAAGGATATTATCAATATCAGCGGAGTTCGGAATTTGGCCATTGGCATCGGTTAACGAGAGGGTGAGTTGCCCTGGCGTGCTTGTTGTGTTGAAGGTGCCGATCACCTGACCATTTTTGAACAGATTACCACTCGAGAAAGTGATTCCGTTTCCATCGTTGAAGCTGAATAAATCGTCCGCGTTTGCTCCGCTGGAACGGACCAAAACCAGACTTGCTCCAGAGTAGTTGCCTAGCCCGCCATTCAGAATGTCAAGTTCCGGGTCGTTGACAGTGACGTCCACGTCCAGCACAACGCCTGAACCGTTCTCGGTATAGGTAGGAGTTCCATTCAGTGCGCCAGTACTGACCGCCGTATCTAGCGATCCATCGGTATTGAAGCGGAGCAGTGCGACCGAGTTGTCCCCACCTCCTCGTCCCACGGAAATGATTTTTCCATCGGGCTGGACGATCAGGCTATAACCAATTCCCGTGCTATTAACGCTGTTGGTGACTATGCCATCTCCGCCACCGAAGCTGGTATCTAGGGAGCCATCGCTGGTGTAGCGGGCGATGGCCATGCCGTTATTGGTCCCTCCCGAGGCGCTTCCACCTAGAAGGATTTTCCCATCCGCTTGTAGTGCAAGTGAGCGTCCCGTCTCGGAGGCTTCCAGATTGGTAACAGTGATGCCGTCGCCACCTCCAAAGGCCGTGTCGAGGGAGCCATTGGCGAGGTATCGAACGAGGGCGAAATCCGAACCAGACGAGCCTCCTAGCAAGATCCGACCATCGCTGCGGAGGGCGATGCCTGTAGCCTCATCCGTTCCACCCAAATTGGTGGTCACGATTCCGCTACCGCCTCCAAAGGCGGTATCCAGAGAGCCGTCGATATTGTAGCGGCCAAGAGCAAAATTGGCGTTTGACTTCCCGGCAACAAGGAGTTTTCCATCAGCTTGGAGCACTGCCGCATTCCAGCTATCCGCTGAACCGAGATTGGAAGTGACGATTCCGTCTCCACCGCCGAAACTCATATCGATTGAGCCATCGCTGGCGTAACGGACGAGGGCAAAATCACCAGCAGTCGTTCCGGCGAGCAGGATGCTTCCATCAGCTTGGACAATGACGGCGTTTGCAACGTCCGTTCCGCCAAGGTTTGTAGTGACGATCCCGTCCCCTCCACCGAAACCGGTATCCAGCGAGCCATCGCTGTTGTGGCGAACGAGGACGAAGTCAGCGCCTGCTCCCCCCCTCCCGGCAATAAGGACTTTTCCGTCAGTTTGCAGAGCGACGCTGTAGCCGGTTTCATTTCCGCCGAGGTCGGTAGTGACGATCCCGTCGCCTCCGCCAAAACTGGTATCCAGTGAACCGTCACTCAAATAACGGATAATAAGCAGATCACTGCCCGCAGTGCTGGAAACTCCAGCGACTAGGATTTTCCCATCGCTTTGTCGTATCGAGCTGTAAGCGACTGAACTAATTCCGATACTGCTGATGGTGATTCCATCGCCACCCCCAAAACCAGCGCTTAAGCTGCCAAAGCTGGGGGCCTCATTGACCGGAAGGACAGATACCGTGAAGACCTCGTCATAGCTGGCACCGACAGTATCGGTAACGCGGATGGTGATTTGGTGGCTGGACCCCGATTCGAAATCAAGGAGGGATGCGTTTGCCAGGGTGACAACGCCCGTTGAGCTGTTGATGGCAAACCATTCCACGTTACTCTGCGACAAGCTGAACGTTTTTCCGTCGCCGGAGTCATTATCGCTCGCCGAAATTGTTCCAATCACCGTTCCGACCGTGGCATTCTCAGCGACGGAGAGGGTCCCGGCCAGGTCGTGGGGATTGTCGTTCGCCCCCTGGATAGTCACTGTGATCTGCGTGGTGCTGGTCAGCCCGGCCGTATCCCGCATCGTGTAGGTGAAGGTGTCGGTCAGTGTATTCGCGCTCGTTCGCAGGGCCTGGACGGCAGCGTTGCTATTGTCGACGGTGTAGGTGAATGCCCCATTGGCAGCGATGTTGATCGAGCCATACGTACCGCTGACAGCGGTAGCGACATTACCGCTGGCACTGCCGACGGTGCCGGCGGCTACCCCGGTGACGGTCTTCGTATCGGCTGCGTCAACGTCCGTGTCGTTGGTCAGCACATTACCCGTCGGGTTGGTGCCGGCGGTGCCGTTGCTGACTCCCCCCGCTTCGACCGCGGTTGCCGTATCAGTCACGGCCGTCGGCGTTTCGTTAACGTTGCTCAGGTTGATCGTAAAGATCTGCGTCGAGAAGCTGGTGTCGGCCGAGGTCGCCCGGATGGTAATACTATGGCTGGTCGCCGCTTCGAAGTTCAGCAGCGAACTGTTGGCGACGGTGACCACGCCGGTAGACGAGTTGATGGTGAAACGTCCGCCAGCGGAGTCATCGAGCGAGTAAGTGATCGTGTTATTGGTGGCATCGGCATCGGAAGCGGATGCCGTGATATTGACTATCGTCCCGTTGGCCGAGTTTTCGGCGAGGCTGTTGGCGGTTGCGTTCGTATCGCTAACCGCGCCGACATCGAATTCGTCGACGTCGGTGATGGTCACGCTCATGACTTCATCGTAGGTG
>JBILTQ010000021.1:0-27462 GCA_044371435.1 Pirellulaceae bacterium
GGTTTTGTCCCACATCCGCCTGGAGATACACCGTTACCGCGGGTGGCGACTTCCGCCGCCTGGTACCAAGGTCGACGCGACCATCTAGGATTTGCAGCCGTGGAAAGAGGTGTGCCCCGTGATTGATCTACTGCTGCATGGCTTGGGGTGGTCGGTGATCGCCGCCCCGGCAACGCTCCTCTTACTCTTTGGCTTGTCTGCCCTCTTCGATCTCAAGCTGAGCGAAGCCTGGGTATCGCGTTGGACCCAGGGAGGCGTTGCCCTGGCTTTGCTGGCCACGCTGGGAATCCTCGCTCTGATGCTGCTGGACCAGCGTCGTTTCGTGGCCGTCGACCTGGGGGATTGGGTCGTCATCCCCGCCCAGCATTTCCAATTCCACCTGAAATTCATTTTCGATCGCCTATCGGTCCCCTTCCTGATCCTCTCCTTGAGTCTCTGTGGTATCGTCGCCTCGTTCACCCGCCGCTACCTGCATCGCGAAAGTGGCTATCACCGCTTTTTTTTACTCTACGCCATCTTCATGAACGGGATGGTGCTTTCGAGCATCGCCGGGACGATTGAAACGCTGTTTTTTGGTTGGGAGCTGGTCGGCTTGTCCTCGGCGTTGCTGGTGGCTTACTTTCATCAACGGGAACATCCAGTCATCAACGGGCATCGCGTCTGGTCGGTATACCGTTGGTCGGATGCCGCCTTCCTGCTAGCTGCGCTGCTGATGCACCACCTGACGGGAGCCGGTGATTTTGCCTCGTTCACTGGTGAGGGGCCCTGGCCGATAGGCAAGACCGACATCCCTGCCAACCATGCCCTACAGGTCGGCTTACTGCTCTTGTTAGCGGCCGCCGGCAAGTCGGCCTTGGTCCCTTTCTCGGGATGGTTGCCTCGGGCCATGGAAGGACCGACCCCGTCCAGCGCCGTCTTTTATGGTTCGCTCTCGGTGCATCTCGGCGCTTACCTGTTGTTGCGGGTTAGTCCGCTCCTGGAAGCGAGCCATTGGCTGCAACTGGCGGTCATCCTGGTCGGAGCGATATCGGCGGTCACCGGTGGCTGGCTGGCGCAGACGCAGAACGACGTGAAGAGCGCGCTGGCCTATGCGTCGCTTACCCAGGTCGGCATCATCGTGGTCGAGATCGGCTTCGGCTTCCATTACCTGGCGTTGTGCCATATCATCGGTCATGCCTGCCTGCGAACCCTGCAGTTGCTGCGCGCCCCATCGCTGATGACCGACTATCACGCGATCGAAAATGCTATCGGCGCTCGTGTCGAATATCGCGAGGCCTTGTGGCGGGCGATGCTGCCGTCCACCCTTCGCACTAGTTGGTATCGCTTCGCTTATGATCGCGCCTACCTTGACCCCATCCTCGATGGTTGGCTGGTAGCGCCTTTCCTGGGGGTTTTTCGTTGGGCCGATCGGCAAGAGCGTCGCTGGACAGACTGGTTATCGCAAGCTCCCTCGCGTGAGTCCGACAATACGCCGCGGCATCCGGAGGCATCATGAGAGAACTGCATTTCCCCTGGCTCGAATGCTCGATCTTGGCCCCGGCGGTGGGGGCGATCGTGGTCAAGGTCGTCGAGGACCGCCAGGCCGCCCGCAACTGGTCGATCCTCTTCGCTACCCTGGCCTTGCTTTTCGCCCTCGGCGAATGGATCGACTTTTCGTTCCTCAATACCTTTGAAGCCCACGACCAGTGGAGCGTGGTGGAATGGTTATTCCACCGCGATGTCTTCGTGGTGGATGAATTGAGCGCGCCCCTACTACCGCTGGGCGCCTGCATCTACTTCGTGACTATCCTGTCGACGATGCGGACCAAAGTCCAGCGTTTTTCCTTCGCCTGGAGCTTGGCCTCGGAGAGCCTGCTGCTGGCGACTTTCAGTTGCCGTACTTCGTGGGTCCTGGTCGCTTTGCTGGTCGCCGCGCTTTTCCCGCCGTGGCTGGAGATGCGGCGGCGCGGTCAGGTTACTCGGGTCTATGTTTGGCATATGGGATTATTCGCCAGCCTGCTGATCGGCGGTTATACCTGGCTGTCGCTGTCGCATCGTGTCGGCGAACCAGCCCTGCTGGCCAGCGCGCTGCTATCGGCTGCCGGTCTGGTTCGCAGTGGGCTGGCCCCCTTGCATTGTTGGATCACCGACCTTTTCGAAAAGGCGACCTTTGGAACCGCCCTGCTCTTCGTGACGCCGCTGACCGGTGCCTATACCATCATGCGCTTTGTCTTGCCCATCGCCCCCGATGCGGCCTTGCATGTGATCGCCGTCTTCTCCTTGATTACCGCCGTCTATGCGGCCGGGATGGCGATGATCCAAACCGAAGCTCGACGCTTTTTCTGTTATCTCTTTCTAAGCAACGCGTCACTGGTGCTCTGCGGCTTGGAACTGGTCACCCCGATTGGATTGACCGGAGCCTTATGCGTCTGGCTGTCGATCGGCCTGGCTTTGACAGGCCTGGGTTTGGTCCTGCGAAGCCTGGAAGCCCGACTCGGTCGCCTTGCCCTAGACAGCTTCCATGGTCTCTTCGATCAGATGCCGAACCTGGCTGGTTTTTTCCTGCTGACCGGCCTGGCCTCCATCGGGTTCCCTGGAACCATCGGTTTCGTGGCCCTCGAGTTGTTGATCGAAGGGGCGGTCGGTGTCTATCCCTTGATTGGGACGGCGGTGGTCGTGGCCAGTGCGCTCAATGGGATCTCGATCTTGCAAGTTTATTTTCGAATCTTCACCGGTCGCCGCAATCCCTGCGAAGTCTCGCTACAAGCCCGGCCAGCCGAACGAGTCGCCATCTGGCTATTGTCCGGCTTGATCCTCGGCGGCGGCTTATGGCCACAGCCGGGGGTAGCTTCACGCCATCATGCAGCCCTCGAACTGAACCTCCATCGCGAAGCCGGGACCCAAGCCCCTCTCTTCCGCGACGCGAGTCCTATGCCATCATCACCATCCGACCCGTCGTTGCACAGCAAAACCAACCATCGCAGTCAGCCGTAAACGCGTCTCGATGAACTGCGGATCCGATAAACTTGATCTCTTCGCGAATTGAGAAACCATGATTTCCATGTCTCCCCCGTCCTCAACCGATCGCAGCAAACAGCTCATCCGCGGCAATGCTACGAACTTCATCCACTATTTTCGCGAGGATTTCCTTTCGGGCTTCCTCGTCTTTCTTATCGCCTTGCCGCTGTGCTTAGGGATTTCGCTGGCCAGCGGTTTTCCGCCGATGGCCGGGATCTTCACCGCCATCGTCGGCTCGGTCGTCGCGACCTTCATCAGCAACTCCGAAATGACCATCAAAGGTCCAGCCGCAGGTCTGATCGTGATCGTGGTCGGGTGCGTCGAGGCCTTTGGCGGCCAAAGTACCTTCGACGGGAGTCTCGCCGCCAACCTCGACGCCTACCGAGCGACCTTGGCCGTCATCTTCGCAGCCGCCGTTTTCCAGATCGCTTTCGGACTGTTTCGCGGCGGGATTTTGGGGGATTTTTTTCCGACCGCCGTCGTGCACGGGATGCTGGCGGCTATCGGCGTGATCATCATCCTCAAGCAGTTGCCGGTGGCTTTAGGCGAATCGAATAAAGGTGAACCGTTGGAGTTGCTCCAACATATTCCGCACTACATTGTCAATGCCAACCCGGCCATCGCCTCGATCGGATTCGTCAGCCTGCTGATCATGTTCTGCTGGCCGATGCTTGGAAAGCGGGTCACCTGGTTAAAACGGGTCCCGTCGCAGTTAATCGTGCTGGCGGTCGCCATCCCCATGGGTTACTTTTTCGACCTCCTTCATCAGCATTCTTACACGCTCGGCGGTGCACGCTACGCTTTGGGTGAACAATTCCTCGTTCGGATGCCGGACAAAATGTTCGGCATGCTACAGGAGATCACCACCCCCGACTTTCAGGTCCTGACCCAGCCCAAGGCCTGGTGGTGGTGCTTCCTCTTCTTCGCCATCGGCAGCCTCGAATCGATGCTCAGCGCGAAGGCGGTCGATGCCCTCGACCCACTGAAACGTCGCACCAACCTCAACCGCGACTTGGTGGCGGTCGGCGCAGCGAATTTGGTGGCTTCGTCGATCGGCGGGCTACCGATGATTTCCGAAATCGTCCGCAGTCGGGCCAACATCGATAACGGAGCCAAGACCCGCTTCGCCAACTTTTGGCACGGGATGTTGCTGCTGGTCTGTGTGGCGATCATTCCCACCATCCTCCATCGAATCCCGTTAGCTGCCTTGGCGGCAATGCTGGTCTACACCGGCTATCGCCTGGCACATCCTCGGGAATTCATGAATGTCTATCGGATCGGTCGCGAGCAATTGCTGATTTTCGTGACCACCGTCATCGGCGTTTTGGCTACCGACCTACTGATCGGTGTCGGGATCGGGATCGCCGTCAAATTCGTCATCCACTCGATCAACGGGGTACCGCTACGGTCTTTTTTCAAACCCTTCCTGGAAATCGAACAGACCGGCAGCGACAGTTGCTTGATTCGCGCCCGGCAATCGGCAGTCTTTTCCAACTGGATCCCCTTCCGCCGTCAGATCGAAGACCTCGGCCTGGTCCAACGCCAGAACATCACCGTCGATCTCTCCGATACCATGCTGGTCGACAGCAGCGTCATGGAGAAGCTCCATGAAATGCAGGAGACCTTTCGCGACGAAGGATTGGAGTTGAACATCATCGGGCTCGAGGGGCATGCGTCGAAAGCCGAGCATGAACTGGCGACGCGGATCGGCGGCTTGGCTCGCTTCCGGCGACTGGCCATTCTCAGCGAAGCTACGCACCAATCCGAGATCGAAAGGATCTGCCGCGAGTTCCCTCTTCAATCGCTGTTTACCCAAATCTCCCAAGCCGGAGAGGACGAGAGCAGCGGCGAGTCCCGGAGCGAGTCGCCGCCGCGGACGGTACGGGTCGAGGTCATCGCCAGTTCGCGGGTCTGCGACGACCTGATCATCCAGTTGCGTCAGCAGCTACCACCAACGGCAACCTTGGCGATACTCTCGGACATGGTCCACCTGCTGCGTCGCCTGCCGACGGCCGGCCCCTGAGCTAGCCCAAGACGCTCAACCATTGGCTGGGGGCCACGGGAGGCCAACCGCGGTTTCGCACACTCTCGGGTGGGCAGCCGGCCGCGATTGGCCTGAGCTGATCCCCGTTGCAGGCGGTGGATGCTAACGCAAACCCGATAAGGCCAGATTGTCGCGATGGATGATCTCCTCGTAAGGACATTCACCCAGAAGTTCTTCGATACGATCCGACTTGACCCCCATGATCCGACGCACCTCATCGGCCGTGTAATTGATCTGCCCGCGGGCGATCTCCTGCCCTCGCTGGTCAACCACCGCCACCGGATCCCCCTTGGTGAAGTCTCCCTCGACCCCCCGGACGCCGATCGCCAACAAGGAACTTCCTTGCTCATGGATAGCTCGCGCAGCCCCATCATCCACCACCAGCCTACCGGTGCATTGAGCGCTGAACCCAACCCAGCGTTTTTTCGGCGTCAAGGTTTTGGCTTGCGGCAGGAACAAACTCCCCAGCATTTCACCATCGGCCAACCGCGGCAGGACCTTCGCTTCGCGCCCCCATGCAATGACCACCGCCTGGCCAGTGCCGGTGACAAAACGGGCTGCCTGCAATTTGCTGGCCATCCCCCCTTTGCTGATTCCGGTTTTACGATCGCGAACGAGTTCCTCGACCGAGCGGTTGACTTCTTCGATCAGCGGCAAAACCCGAGCTTCAGGGGAAGCGGGGTCGCGATCGTACAAACCGTGAACATCGCTCAGGATGACCAGGATCGCTCGCGCGAACAATCCCGTGACCATGGCTGCCAGACGATCGTTGTCGCCGAAGGTCGTCTTCAATTCATCGACAGCGACCGTATCGTTTTCGTTGATGATTGGAATAGCCCCCAACTCATGGAGGCTGGCCAAGGTATTGCGGACATTGAGATAACCGACCCGATCATCGAGGTCGGCGGCGGTCAGGAGCACTTGCGCCGCATGGTGCCCGCGCTGCGTCAAGCATTCTTCGTAGGCTTGGATGAGGTGGGCTTGCCCCACCGCCGCGACGGCCTGGAGCGTCGCCAGATTTTTCGGTCGTCCAGCTAAACCCAAACGTCCGACCCCGGAGGCCACCGCCCCGCTGCTGACCAGGACGACCTGCTTGCCGCGGGCCCGCAGATCGGCCAACTGTCCGCTGATATTCTCGATCTGCGCCCGATCCAAACGGCTGTCGGCGGTCGTCAGGGAACGCGACCCGATCTTTACCACCCAGACCTCGGCCGCATCGACCACCCGTTGGCGTCGCTGGAATTCCACGGAATTTTTCGCTGGAGATGTCACGGTGATCTCTGAGCCCAGTAGCCTGCATTCGCCAAAGTGGACCACTCAGCAAGCGTCGTGGCTGTCAAGCCTTTCATCGGGTAATCGTCTGCTAAAACGGCGATAGCCGGGTCAAGCCCAAACCACGGTCTCCTCGCCCGACCCGCCAGTCTCGCTACTGTACCTTCGATCCGTTAGCTCAACAATCGAGCTTTTCCGGCGAAACGGCTTGCGGTTGGCTGAGGCGGTGGGCCAAGATACAATCAGCCTCGTTGGATGAACGGAACGCGATGTTTTCCGGCGACCATTCCAGCCGTTGGTCGGCGGTTCGCCTTTGCCGAGCGGCGGTTGGTTCCCGCTAGGAACTCACTAGGCGTTTTTGGTCGATCGGGTGAGGAGGCCTCGCAATGCTGTCGGCGACGGCATGCGTTCCCGCCCCCTGGCGGCAGGACAAAACCTGTTCGCGATGAGTTTGTTTTCGACCGAGCCTCGGCTTGGTCTTTCCTGCTTCGAGCGTTGGATAGCCGATCACGATGAGCGAACTTCACCACGAATGCGGGGTCGCAGCCGTCTACCATCTGCCCCACGGGAATACCAGCCCGCTGTGCCCGGAAGGGGGACCGATGCAAGCCTCGCGGTTGCTGCCCAGGATGTTGCAGGATATCCAGAACCGCGGTCAATTGGCGGCTGGTTTATCCAGTTTCAATCCGAACCGCTCCCTGCTCTTGGATACGATGAAGGACGTGGGCACCGTCAGCGAAGTCTTCCGCCTCTCGCATCGCGGCAAGAGCGAGGCGTTGATGCAGCAGTATAGTGGCTGCGCTGCTATCGGCCATGTGCGGTATGCCACCTGCGGTCAAGATGACAAATCCTATGCTCAACCCTTTGAGCGTCAGCATATCCACAAACACAAATGGTTTACCTTCTGCTTTAACGGGCAGTTGGCAAACTACGGCGAACTGCGGGATCGGCTGATGCGCGACGGCGAGCATCATCTGGCCAGGGACACCGATACCGAAATCATCATGCATGAGTTAGGTCGTCAGCTTTCCGACAACGGCTCGGGGCAACGCTCGCTGGCAGAGATTTTTCGGGCGGCCGCAGCTACCTTCGATGGTGCCTATTCGCTGGCTTTCCTCAATGCCCGTGGAGAAATGCTGATTGCTCGAGATCCCTTGGGGATCAAGCCGATGTGCTATGCTAGCGATGGTTCGCTTTTTGCCGCTGCCAGCGAAAGCGTGGCCTTGTTAAATCTGGGGTTCGCCCGCGACGCGATCCATTCTTTGCCGCCCGGTCATCTCCTGCTCATCGATGGCCAAGGACTGCGGCTGGAGCGATTTGCTGAGCCGCAGCCGCCGAAGCACTGTTTTTTCGAATGGATTTATTTCGCTAACGTGGCCAGCACGCTCGATCAGCGCAGCGTGTATCTCTCGCGAACGCGATTGGGGGTAGAACTGGCGAGGTTCGAACGCGAGGAAGGGCTAGTTCCGATCGATGAAGACACGATCGTGGTCCCGGTACCGGATACCAGCAAGGCGGCGGCGGATTCGATGGCTTTTCAATTGGGGATTCCTTCTCGCGAAGGATTGATCCGCAATCGCTACAGCGGTCGTACCTTCATCGAGGGTGGGCGAGGACGCAACGCTAAAGCCGCCAGCAAATACACCCCCCTCCGCGAGGTGCTGGAAGGGAAACGCGTTTTCCTGGTGGAGGATTCCATCGTTCGCTCGACGACGATGAAGGTGTTGCTGAACCGAATTCGCGAACTGGGGGGTGCCAAGGAGATTCACGTCCGGGTCGCCTGTCCACCGATCGTTGCTCCTTGCTTCTACGGTATCGATATGTCGACCATCCAGGAGCTCTTCGCCCCGAAATTTTTTGACCCGAGTGACACACAAGGTTCCGCTCAAGGAAAGATCACCCGCGCCAGCGAGCAACAGATGGCAGCACAGCTCGGCTGTGACTCCCTGCGATACCTGCCGGTGGAGGCCATCGCCCGAGCCATTGAGATTCCAGCGGAGAATCTTTGTCAGGCCTGCATCACCGGCGATTATCCTACCCCTTGGGGTAAAAGCCTGTACCAAATCGCACTGGCCAATGATCGCGCTGGGCAGGCATGCGATCGCACCTACGAAACACAACCGGAACAAACTCCTTCGCGGGCGACCACCATGTCGCTGGTTTGAATGGCTTCCTCTGCTCACGCCATGACCTATGAGAACGATGCAAGGCGCGACCCGCCCCTGCGTTCGGTCTTGTATGCGACCTACGCCTACTTGCACCCTCGCAAGCCGCTTTGGCGGGTGCCCGTCCAGGGAAGGTTTTACAGCGAGCGGCCAGCGTCGTTTTCCCAGAAGTTGTTGCTGCACGGGCTGCAACGCGCCCTGAAGGTACGCGCCGAGCAAACACGCGGAACCTGCTTCGATGTGCGTGTCGGCGGTTTCCTGGCGAGACCCGAAGTTGGGGCCCGGGTTCGGCTCCATTGGGAAGAAGAAGTCTTTCGCTTGCGTGGGCGCAGCAAGGGAAGCGGCTTGTTTCAAGGCCGGATTGACCTGCCGCGACTGGAAGCCAACGCCGCTGCTATCCAGCGTCAGCTTACCCTGACCACCAGCCGCGAGTGGGGGGAAGCCCAAGGGACAGTTCACCTGGTAGGGACCACCGGTTGCAGCGTCATTTCCGATATCGACGATACGATCAAATTGACCGAAGTCACCAGTCGCGGTCGGATGCTCAACCGTACCTTCCTCGAGGAGTTCGAAGCGATTCCTGGAATGGCCGAGGTCTATCGAGCCTGGGCGGAACAGGGAGCTTCCTTCCATTATGTCTCCAGCAGTCCCTGGCAGATTTACGGTCCGCTATACGACTTCCTGCATAAGCATGGTTTTCCTGGCGGTAGCATGCACCTCAAGTGGTTTCGGCTCCGCGATGAGATTTTCAAACGCTGGCGACTGATGCGTCGCAAGAGTAAAGGAGGCGTCATCGCCGGCATGATCCAGCGGATGCCCTATCGCAAATTCCTACTGGTCGGCGATTCGGGTGAACGCGATCCGGAAATCTACGCCAAACTTGCCCGTCGTTTCCCCTACCAGATCGTCGGCTGCCTGATCCGCGATCTGGAAGCCCTGCCGGTCGACAGCAAACGCCATGATGCGCTCCGCAAAAGCTTCGGGAATGTTCCCTTGACACTCTTTCGTGAACCGTGTGAGATTGCTGGAATGCTGGCGACTATTCAGCGTAGTTATTGAAGGATAGATCTGTGAAAAAAGTTGGTTTGATCGGGTGGCGTGGGATGGTTGGCTCCGTCCTCATGCAGCGGATGATCGCAGAGAACGACTTCGCACTGGTAGAGCCCGTCTGTTTTTCGACCTCGAATGTCGGTGGAAGCGGCCCGACCTTGGGCCCGCGGACCACCGGCCCGTTGCTGTCAGCGATGGATATCGAGGCGTTGGCGAAGATGGACATCATCATCACCTGCCAGGGCGGCGACTACACCAACCAGATCTTCCCTCCGTTGCGGAGCCGTGGCTGGAATGGTTATTGGATCGATGCCGCATCCTCCCTACGGATGAAGGAGGATGCGATCATTATCCTCGATCCGGTCAACGAGCAGGTCATTCGCCGCGGCCTGGCGACGGGGGTTAAGAATTTTATCGGTGGTAACTGCACCGTCTCCCTGATGCTGATGGCCTTGCATGGGCTCTTCCAGCAGGGACTGATTGAGTGGCTGACCAGCATGACCTACCAGGCCGCTTCGGGCGCTGGCGCACAGAACATGCGGGAGTTACTCAAGCAGATGGGTTCGATTCACGCCAAGGTGGCGCCGTCGCTCGAGGACCCAGCATCGGCCATCCTGGAAATCGATCGGACCGTCGCCGACAGCCTGCGGGGGCCGGATTTTCCTACCGAAAATTTCGGCGTGCCGCTGGCAGGTAGCCTCATTCCCTGGATCGACAAAGACCTCGGGCAGGGCCAAAGCAAGGAAGAATGGAAGGGCCCGACCGAGACTAACAAAATCCTTGGGCTGGCTCCAGGTACCATCCCCATCGATGGGATTTGCGTACGTATCGGAGCCATGCGTTGCCACTCGCAGGCCTTGACCATTCGCCTGAAGCGCGACGTGCCGCTCGATGAAATCCAAGGGATGCTGGCTGCCGCCAATCCTTGGGCGAAAGTGGTCCCCAACACCCGCGAAGCCTCCATCCGCGAGTTGACTCCGGCCGCTGTCACCGGCGGTTTGAATTGCCCGGTAGGCCGCCTTCGCAAACTTGACCTGGGCACGGTCGACAGCGGCCGGTACCTTTCGGCCTTCACGGTCGGCGACCAGTTGCTTTGGGGGGCCGCCGAACCCCTCCGCCGCATGATGCGGCTCCTCATCGACGGCTGAACGGTACCGAGGCGATATCCGTCAGCGAACGCTAACCACTCGAGTGCGGTGGTGGGACTACTCCTTGGGCTCACCCGCGAGCGGTTCGGTTCCCGCGGCTATTCCAGGTAGGTACTCCCGTCGGCGGCTTGCTGGTAGCTCTCGACCAATCGATTGGCTTCAGCGACACCGATAAAACCATCGGCAACCTGGCGGAAGATGCGGCGGCGGAACATTTCGACCAGGCCCGAAGCATCATAACGGGCGAAGCCTACCATATCGTCGATCCGGCTTCCCTCGACAGTTTCTAAAACCTGATGGCTTCCGTCCTGGTCGAGCACGACCTGGGCTTCGTTGGGAATGCCGAAGAGGTTGTGGTAACTGCCCATCACCTCCTGGTAAGCGCCGACTAAAAAGATTCCGAGATAGTACTCTTCGCCGTTGCGCCACTTCGGCAGTTCGATCGTCTCCTTGACATCGCGCAGATCGACGAAGCGATCGATTTTCCCGTCCGAGTCGCAAGTCACATCGACCAGGGTGGCGATATCGTCCAGCGGCTCATGCAAGCGATGCAGTGGCATGATCGGGAACAACTGGCGGATGGCCCAGGCATCTGGGGCAGAGCGAAAAAGCGAAAAATTGCAGAGGTACTTGGACGCCAGGACCGATTTGACCTCTTCAAACTCCTCATTCGGTGACCGCGCATGCTGGGCTTCCTTCAAAGCTCGGTCGCAGATCGACCAGAAGAGGACCTCACCTTTGGCGCGATCTTCCAGGCTGATCAGTCCCAGATTGAATTGCGTGTGTAACTCATCCTTGTGGGCCAAAGCGTCATGGTAGTACTCCACGTAATTTTTGCCGTTGATATCGTCGTAAAGATATTTGAGTTCCGTGATGACCTGCGGATCATCCTCATCGATGGTCACTTCTGGTTCATCGTCGGCAAAGGTCTCGATTTCCTCCCGGATCGAAATAACCAGCATCGCATGGTAGGCCGTCATCATGCGGCCGCTTTCGGTCACCAGGTTCGGGTGGGGGACTTCTTCATCGTCACAGACCGACAAAATCTGATAGACCACATCGTTGGCGAATTCCTGTACGGTGTAATTCATCGAGGATTCGAAGACGGTCTTGGAACCGTCGTAGTCAACCCCCAAGCCGCCACCGATATCGAGGAATTCCACGCGATAACCGAGCTTCCAGATCTTGGAGTAGACACGGGCCGCCTCTTTCATGGCATTCTTCACCCGCTTGATATCGGTAATCTGCGAGCCGATATGGAAATGCAGGAGTTTTAGTTGCGATTGCCGCTGACGTTCCGATAGTAAACGCAAACACTGCATGATTTCGGAGGTGGTCAAACCAAACTTGGCCGATTCCCCCCCCGAGGAAGCCCACTTCCCCGAACCGCGCGAGTAGAGTTTCGCCCGAAGGCCGATGGCAGGGCAAACTCCAGTTTCGTCGGCGACCCGCAACAGCAATTTCAATTCGTTGAGTTTCTCGATCACCACGATCACATTTTTACCGCTTTGCTGCGCCAGGTTTGCCAACCGCAGGAAGGCTTCATCCTTGAAACCGTTGCAGATCAACAGCGAGTTGGCCGTCTGCTCCTGGGCGACGGCAGCAAAGAGCTCCGCCTTCGAGCCGCACTCCAGGCCGACCCGCCAACTCGCCCCCGATTGAAGGAACTGCTCGACGACCTCACGGCGTGGATTGACCTTCATCGGGAAGACCGGGTAATGCAAAGCGTGATACTCGAAACTGGCGATCGCCGCCTGGTAGGCTTCGGCTAATTTCCTGAGTTGCTGCGTCAGGATCTGCGGGAACCGCAGGACGAGCGGCGAGGTCATGCCTCGTTCCTTGACCAGCTCGTCGATCAGCTTCTTGAGATCGATCGCCCCGGCTTTACCCGGCAGCGGATGCACCTGGACATTTCCCAGTGGATTGACCGAGAAGTAATGAGCTCCCCAGTTCTCGATCCCATAGGTTTGCTGGATTTTCTGCAAGGCAAGTTCATTCATCATCGAATCGGTCTATCCAAGGGGAGGTCGGGTCGGGGCCAGCCGCATCGGATGGGTCAATATAAGCCATCCACCGCCAACTGGCAGCACCGGGTCCGACGCTCGACTCCACGATGCTAGCCTGAGCCGCTTCCGTCTACTTCACGGCCCGTCGACGGGCTCGGCCGGCTTGCTGGCGCCAATGATTCATTTGGTCGAGCGTCTTACAGTTGAAAATCTGATGACGAGCCAGTCCGGCTCGCCGAGCAACCAGGATCCCGTATTTCATCAACCCCAGCCCTGACAAAGAATGGGCATCGGTGTTGATGACGAATTGACAACCAAGCTTCGCCGCGGCCATGCAATGGATATCGTTGAGGTCCAGACGCCAGGGGTTCGCATTGATTTCCAAAAATTTCCCCCCCTCCGCCGCTGCCCGATAGACGGCCTCGAGATCGACTTTATACCCCTCGCGTCGTCCCAGCAACCGGCCGGTGGGATGCGCGATGGCGGATACCGCTGGATGCCGGATTGCCCGCAGCAGGCGATCCGTAAGCTGCTCAGGTGGTTGCTTCTGACCGAAATGGATGCTGGCCATCACCCAATCGGCCTGAGCCAGAACTTCATCGGGTAAATCCATCTCACCACTTTCAAGGATGTCGCATTCGACCCCCTTCAAAACCAGGAATTGGCCGGGGGCAAAGCGTCGATTGAAACGCTCGATCTCCGACCATTGTGCGAGCAAGCGTTCGCTATCCAACCCCCGCGCCACACTGACCCGCTGGCTGTGATCGGTGATCGCGATGTACTGCAAGCCACGTTGCTGCGCTGCCTCCGCCATCTGCTCTAAACCATGTTCACCGTCGCTAGCGGTGGTATGCATGTGGAGATCGCCATGGATGTCGCAAAGGTTGACCAATTCGCTTTGCCAGGACTCCCAATCCTTGCGCCATTCGAATCGATCCTCGCGGAACTCGGGGGCGATCCACGGCAACCCGAGAGCTTGGTAGATATCGGCTTCCTCGCTGCCGCTGAGCGGCTGAGTCTCATCCTCGGCGGCGAACAAGCCATACTCGTTCAGCTTCCAGCCACGTTTCTTGGCCAAGCCGCGGAGCACCACATTGTGCTCTTTGCTCCCGGTGAAGTATTGCAAAGCTGCCCCCCAGGCATTCGCTGGCACCACCCGCAAATCGACCTGGAAACCGTGCCCAACGCGGAGGCTCGATTTCGTCTCCCCCTGGGCGAGGACCTGTTCTGTGCCGGGAAAAACCAGGAAATGGTTCATGACCTCAGCCGGTTGGCGACTGACGGCCAGAATATCGATGTCGCCGACCGTCTCCTTGCCGCGGCGGTAGGAGCCGGCAAATTCCAGGCGTTCGATGGTGGGGCAGGACTGGAGGTAAGTCCGCAAGGACTCGACAAGTTGGTCGGCCTGGTCGCGGGTCATCCGCCGATTGGCCTGCTCGGCGATAGCCAACCCTGCGAGGATGGCCTGCTCCGTCTTGACGCCGAACCCTTTCAGCCCCCGCACCCGCTTGTCCAGGCAAGCCAGCCTCAGCTGCTGGAGGTCGCGGACTCCCAGCTCCCGAAACAACGAAGCCACCTTCTTCGCCCCCAACCCCGGGATTTGCAGCAACTCACGCAAGCTGGGAGGGATTTGCTGCCGGAGCTTCACTAGTTGTGGTAACTCCCCGCTGCTAACTAAGGTTTTCGTTTTCTCTGCCAGCGTGTCGCCGATCCCCTCGATCGTGGTCAAGTCGCGTCCAGCGCGAACCCACTCCGCCAACGATTCCGGAAAGTCGCGGATGCTTTGGGCCCCCTGGCGATAGGCGCGGATGCGGAAAGGGCTTTCACCAGCAAACTCCAGCAGATCGGCCATCTCCAGAAAAACTTCAGCGATTTGGTCATTTCCCATGGCATTCTCCAGGTCGTGCTCCTATCGTCCGCCCCCAAGCCATCGATAGATCTCGGTGATTTTCATTCTCGTCGCCAGCGCGGGCTTGGGTAGTGCCCTTGCCAACCGGGCCCCGGATGCAAACACTTACGTCTATCAGCATCCTCGGCGATGACACAGCCGGCTACTTGGAGTCAGGCTTGAGCTACCCCGAACCTGGAAGGAACGCCACCTTGAACGCTTTCAATCCCCTGCCGCCGATTTTGGATTCGCAGGCCTATCAAAGCTACCAACGCCAACGGCAAATGACCTTGGGTGATTTGCTCCTGGAGAATCGTATCGTCTTTCTGCAGGGTGAAATCTACACCGGCAATGCCAATGAAGTGGTGATGAAGTTGCTTTACCTGCAAAGCGAAAACCGGCGGAAAGATATCCACTTTTATCTGAATTCTCCCGGGGGAGAAGTCGTCTCCACCCTGGCGATTTACGATACCATGCAGATGCTTTCCTGCCCGGTGGCGACCTACTGTGTCGGCCAGGCCGCCTCGGGTGCCGCCGTGCTTTTGGCGGGGGGCACCAAAGGGAAACGCTACTGCCTTCCCAACAGTACGGTCATGGTCCACCAACCCCATGGCGGTGTTCGCGGCCAAGTCTCCGATATCGAGATTCAGGCCGCGGAAATCCTGCGGATGCGGCAACAACTGAATGAAATCCTGGCTTCGCATACCGGGAAACCGGTCGATGTCATCGCCAAAGACACGGATCGCGATTTCTTTTTGACGGCCAGCCAGGCAAAAGAGTATGGCCTGGTCGACGAGATCTTAACCAAACAGGCCGCCCCCGAGGATTCCGATAAGTAAGGAGGACCCCCACATGCCGATGATTCCCTATGTGATTGAAAAAGATGGTCGCGAAGAACGCGTCTACGATATTTACTCGCGTTTGCTCAAAGACCGTATCGTCTTCCTCGGAAGCCAAGTTGACGACGAGATTGCCAACGCGTTGGTAGCGCAGATGTTGTTCCTGCAATCGGACGATCCGAAAGCCGACATCCACATGTACATCAATAGTCCGGGTGGTAGCGTCAGCGCTGGTTTAGCGATCTATGACACCATGCAATTCATTTCTTGCGATGTCGCTACCTACTGTATCGGTCAAGCGGCCTCGATGGGCGCAGTCCTTCTGACCGCCGGCGCTAAAGGCAAGCGCTACTCGCTGCCCAATTCGCGGATCATGATCCATCAACCTTTGGCGGGGATGCAAGGAACAGCGGAAGAAATCGACATCCATGTCCGCGAGTTTCGTCGCACCAAGCGAAGACTCAATGAAATCCTGATCAGACATTGTGGCCAGACGCTCGACAAAATCGAGAAGGATACCGATCGCGATCGGTTCATGGACCCCGAGGAGGCGGTCAACTACGGCTTGATCGATAAAGTCGTGGACTCGATGGCGAAGGGCTAAACGGCATGTCCGCTTCGCGAGAGCCCCTCGCGACGCTGCCGTCGATCGCCGAGGCTTGGGCCGTGTCGCAACCGGCAGCACCGGCCTGGTACCTTCCTGACCAAGGCCGATGGCGACCCGTCTCCTGGTGGGAGCTGTGGCAGGCGGCGCAACATCTGGCTAACCGCCTCCAAGCGGAAGGCTTGAGCGTCGGAGACCGGCTGATGCATGGGCTCCCCAACGGCTTGGCCTGGGCCCTCATCGATCTCGCCTGCCATCGCTTGGGGGTAGTCACCGTACCGCTGGCCCCTGGTACTCCCCAGAGGCTACTCGAACATTGCCGTCAGCGGGTGCAGCCGCGGCTGGTGGTCGAGCGGGTGGCTCCGTGGTTTGAGGCTGGATCGGCCGATGAAGACGATTCAGCGATCGTCGACTGGTGCCGTCACCAGCCTCCGTACCAGCGATCGCCGACGTCGAGCAATCCCCCTCGGGTTGTCGCCCGTTCGACTGCGATGACTCCTTCCCTGGATAACTTGGCCACGATCCTGTTCACCTCCGGGACAACGGGCGAACCGCGCGGGGTGATGTTGAGTCATCGCAATCTTGTTCACAATGCGTTCGCCAAGCTCGAGGCTGTCCCGCAAACTCAATACGATCGACGGCTGAATATTCTGCCGCTGGCTCATGCCTACGCTCGTACCTGCGAACTATCGACCTGGGTCATCAGTGGCAGCTCGATGCTCTGCCTAGCTTCGCTGGAAACGCTACCGGCCGTCGCCGCCAGTTGGGAACCAACCCTGATGAACATGGTTCCTTACCAGCTCGAAAAAATCCGCCGGGATATCCTCGAACATGCTGGCCAAGATAGACTTCAGCAAAGGCAGCGTTTCGAATTCTGGTTTGGCAAGCAGCTGCGTTGGCTGGCTGCCGGTGGGGCCAGCCTGGTGCCGGAAATCTATAATTTCTACGAGCGTCTCGGGTATCCGATCATTCAAGGCTATGGTCTGACCGAGGCATCCCCGGTCGTCTGCTCCAATCTGGCTGCCAGCCCTTGCTCGAACGGGGTAGGCTATCCCATCCGCGATACGAAACTGAAGCTGGACCAGGATCAGCGGCTGTTCGTCCGAGGTCCCGGCGTCATGCTCGGGTATTGGGAAGACCCAGCCGCTACCGCCGAACGACTCCACGATGGCTGGCTGGATACCGGCGACCGGGCGATACTCAACTCCGAGGGTTTCGTCAGGATCCTCGGCCGGTGCGACGACCGCATCGTGCTCAGCACCGGCTATAAAGTTGACCCGCTGCCGATCGAGCAACGGCTGATCCAGGTTCCCGGACTGCAGCAGGTGATGCTGCTCGGCCATGGTCGCAATTTCCTGACGGCGATCGCCGTCAGTCCCACTCGCAACCAAGCCGAACTGCTGGCGGAATTCCGGGAGCGGCTGCAGGGCTTTCCCCAGCATTGCCTCCCGAAACGCCTGCTACTGCTGCGACAACCTTGGGAAGCTGGCGGTGGGTTGCTGAACGCCAAAGGAGGCCTTCGCCGACAAGCTATCCTGGAGCGTTACGCGGCGGCCATCGCGGATCTTTATGCAGGCTCATTTGGGAGGGAGGAACAGACGTTGCAGCCAGGCCAGCCCCCACAACAGCAGCGTCCCCCCGACCAACCACGGGACGACGTACAACAATAGCCGCGGTTTAGCCACAAAAATCACGGCGGCAACCGCGACCGCGGCCAAGGCTAAGCTGCCCCCAGGACTGGCCTGAATCCACATCAGTTGCGGCCAAGCCAACCACACCATGGCCAGGACGATCGACAGCTTGCCAAAAGTCCCCGCCAACCACAGGCTGGTGTTCTCGGACCAGCCCAACGGCAGCTGCCCCATCAGAGCCAGCCCAGCGAAAAGCACCGCCAGGATGCCGCAAAGAAAACGCTGCCAGCGATAGGTTGGGTAAACTAGAACCATTCCAAGGAACTCAGGAATTGCTCGGCAGCCTGCTGCTGTTCGGCGGTGAAATTTCCATCGGCGACCTCGATTTTCCCTTCCAACCGCTGGACTCGATACCCTAGTTCACCAGCCGCCTCGGCGAAGCGAGGGTAGGCCGGCTGACTCCCGAGCAGCAGGAAGGCCGGCGACTCCAGCGGTTCGGCCTGGGGCAACCCCAGCCCGCGAGGAATGTTCCCTTCCGCCAACCACAAGCCGCGAAAGAGGCTGCGATTCTGCAGGGCGAAGACCATCGCGGGTGCCCCGCCGGCCCCCAACCCAGCCAGGACGGTGCGCCTGGAATCGACAGCATAGGTCGTCTTGAGTTGTTGGATCGTCCGCTTGACCACCTCCAATTCCTCGCGTTGCCAAGCGGTTGGATCGGCCGAACCGATCACCGCCAGCAGGTAGCGATGCTCGCGGCAAAAGACCTCCCAACGGTCGACCCAAGCCTTGCGTTCGACCTTTCCTGGTTCAGGCATCACCACCAGCAGTCCGTGGGGCTGCGTTTTTCGATAGGTTGGCGGCACAAAGGCAAAGATCTGATTCGGGATATCCCCCATGACCAGCGGCACCATCCCCGTCGCTATCGCTTCGGCCCCGTCGTCGGGCGCCGTTTCCAGCGTGGCAGCCGTCGCCCGGCGCTGGGTCTGCAGCTCGTCAGGCCAAGGGCTTAAACGAACCATCCGCTCGTTGGGCTCCGCATCTGCCGCATCACGGTTAGCCAGCGAACAAGCCAGCGGCTCTCGATAATCGGCAAAAGCCAGGCGTCGGTCCAAGTCGACGGGCGATTCCAACAGCTCACCTTGGATACGCTGGAGTACCTGGCCAGCCTGAAGGCCCGCTGCCGCCGCCGGACTACCAGGATATACCTCCTCAAGCTTCACTCCCGGCCCCGGATAGTCGCGATCGACGAGCACTCCCAGGAAGGGCCGGCGATAGACCGGCAAGACATCGACCAACCGACATTCGACCTCGCGCAACTGTCCGTCGCGGGCAATCGTCATCGCCACCGCCTCGCCGGCATCAATCGTCCCCAGCGCGTGCCGCATGTGATTCGGCCAGCGAATCTCGGTATCGCCGATTTTCACCACTTGATCCCCGGCTTGCAAACCGGCTTTCGCCGCCGGCGTACCCGGTGCCACACCCGCCAGGATAACCGGTCCGCGAAAGTCATCGTTGACCTTGGGACGGATCCCGGCCTTACCGAGATGAATATCCTGGCCCTGCATCAATTTGGGGAGACGCTGCAGGATATCCGCGAGCGGGATCGCGAAACCGATCCCGGAATCGTACCACTGCTGTACTTCACCTTCGGTGGCAATCCCTGGGTCGATCGGCGCCAGAATTCCCATCACCCGACCTTCGATGTCCACCAACGGGCCTCCGTAGTTGTGAGGAGACACCTTGCAGTCGGTTTGAATCGCCCGTCCAAAAATCCGATCGGTAGCGCTGAGGATCCCGATCGACCGTGAGGCGACCGACAGATCGAAAGTCTTGCCCAAGGCTATCGTCCATTGACCGATTTGCCATCCCTCGCCGGGGGAGGGCTTGGCCGGAATCAACTTTTCATCCACCTCAATTTTCAGCAAGGCCAAGGCGCGGGCATAATCCCTGGCCACCAATTTGGCGGCTTTGCGCGTTCCGTTGGGCAGGATCACGGTGATGGCCGCTGGTTCGCCGCGAAACTGGAAGAGGCTGGTGATGATCCAACCGTCTTCCGCAACCACCGTCCCGCTGGAGGGGCCAGCGGCGACCGCCGCGTCATCGACAATCTCGCGTCCTCCAAAGGTCTCGATGCGAACGACCGAACGCTGGGCAAAGTCGGCTGCCGCCCGCAACGATGCTTCCTCCTGCCGCAAAAGCTCAACCGAAGCTTCCTCGGCCGAAAGCATCAGCCAAGTACTCAACCAGTAAACACAGGCGAACAAGACCACGCTCCATCCCCTCATGGCTTCACCTCCAACTGGACGAGTTCCTGACCGCGTTGCACCAGCAGCCGAAGTGGATCGGCCTGGTCGATACCGATCAGCAGCGATTCAAGAGCTTTCCGCGAATCGATCCGCTGCTCGTTGACCAGCAGGATTAGGTCGTTGGGAACCACCCCGGCCCGATCGGCGATCGAGCCAGGTAATATCTGGTCAACAAACGGAGGGGTCTTGGGAAGGACGTCGGGAATGAGCAGCATCCCGAGACTGAGCAAATTGTGAGGCCGAGCCGCCGGTTGGATCTGTGCCGCCCTGGCCGAGGTGGCCGTCTTGCCTTCGAGAATCCGTTTGACGGACGTCGCGATCACGTCAACCGGAATCGCATAGTTGAGCCAGATGTTGGTCTGGTCATCGCGAAGCTCCTTACCCAACATCCCCAGCAACCGACCGTCCGCATCCACCACCGCTCCCCCCGTCGCCCCAGGGTTGTTGGTCATCACATCCAGGATAAGGACCTGTCCTTGATAAAGCGTCTTCATCCGACCGCGGGTGGCAGAAAGCGGAGCCACCGCCATGATGACCCCACGCTGGATACTTAAAGCCTCATCGCCGGCCGCGATTCCGAAAAGATTGCTCAAGCCGAAAACCCGGCTTCCGACCCGCGTTCCCGGATCCCCCCCCGTCGCTTCTAGGCTGAAAAAATCGGGGGCGGGCTCTTTGGTTTTCAAGACAGCGATCTCTGTCTGCGGGTCCATCCCGACGACTTCCGCATCATCCTTGCGACCATCGTGCGTCACCACCCGCAACGAAGAAACATCCAAAACGGTACTCCACGAGGTCACGACATGGCCCGCTTCGCTCACCAGAAACCCACTCTGATAACTCTCCAACCCTTTCGGCCCGCCAGCCCCATAAATTTTGACAAGCTTTGCCTGCCACTGCCGTTGATGGATAACCAAAGAATCGGTGGTATCGCCCCAAGCAGCAGCTGACAGCACCCAACCGAGCAACCCGCCGACGATCGCCAAGCTCGTCGACCAGCGGATTCCCCGCCGTCTCGATAGCTGGTAAGGCCAGAGACTGCGGAGGGGACGATGGTTGCGAACAGCGCCGTCAGCGACCAACAGCATCTCGGACAAGCCAAGCGTCGTCGGCGAGGACCATGCAAGCCCGCGTAGCGAATCGCTGAAAATCACAAACTATCTCCCGTCACCGCGGCCAATACCAGCGGCTCTAAGTCCACCGTCCATTGCGTCTCGGGACCATAACCGGCACGGATCCGCGAAGGAGTATTCCCACCATCCCCAGCCGGCTTGCTGTCCCAAGCGACCTCAAGCCGGTCGCGATCCGCATCAAACTCGACCTCGATCCGCACCATCTTTCCGGTTGCCGGGTCCGAGTAAAAAAAAACCTCCACCTCATCGACTGTCACCTGGGTTAAATCGACAAACTCAGGCCGGTCGGGAACACGCACCGTTCCTAGGTAAGTCGCCTCACCCATCGACCGCGGACCTTGACTGTGCCAACGTTGCCACAAACGCAAAGCTAACCCCATACCGTGAGGTGAACGCTGACGAATGAGCTCCCCCCATCCACGCTGGGGATCCGTCGTTACCGCCTCATCTCCGAACTTCGTGAGAATCCGGTCCGGTGCCGAATCGACCTGGAGGAGAGTGGCTTCGCCGGCAAGCTGGCCGCGCCAGGACCACACCGCTTTGGTGGAAGCACCCCACCACGGCGGTTGCCTGGCTGGCTCCAGCACCCGCTCCAACTCGCGACGGTTGAAAAAATAGTTGGAGAAGCCGCGACGTTTCTCCAACATCCCTGCTAGAGCATCGACCGCTGGCGATTCCTCGACTTGTCCTGGGACTTCCGCGTCCCGAGGAGCCGGAGGGGACTTCTTCTCCGAACGCGGCGTCTCCACCGGCTGCCCCTGGACGATCTCCTCCAACTCCTCAATCGTATGCAATGGCGTCACACGAATCCAAGTCTCCAGGATCTTCCCTTCCCGGCGGAACTGCAAGGATAACCGCGAATAGGAAGGGAAGATGCCGAGGATATTCTTGAATTGATTGACGCTGGTCACCTCGCGTCCATCCAAACGCAAGATTTCATCGTCGTAACGGACTCCACGTCGGTAGGCGTCGCTGCTCTCGAGGATGTTGGAAACGACAACCCGTCCTTGATCGCTCCCCACGGTAAACCCCAAGGTCGCGTGATCGACGATCCGACCGCTCTTGAGATGCCCGAGAAACAATTTGGACTGGTTGATAGAAATGGCATAGCCGACCCCGACGTTGACACGACCGCGTTTCTCGAAAGAACAACGCCCATTGATTCCAATCAAGTCGCCCTGGGCGTTGTAAAGTGGACCACCCGAATTCCCGGGGTTGATGGCGGCGTCGGTCTGAATGCAATCGGTGTATTCCAGGATCGTGCCCGAGGGATACTGATAGCGGTGAACGCCGCTCACAATCCCCCAAGTCACCGTCGGTTGAAGATTGGTGGCCAACACGAAAGGATTGCCCGCCGCAAAACACCACTCGCCCGCCTGGACCCGATCGCTATCGGCCAGTTGGGCCGCCGGAAAGTCCGAGCGTCCTTCGAGCTTGATCAGCGCCAAATCGCCCGTAGGATCGATACCGACAATCACCGCTTCGTACATCTCGCCGTTCTTGAGGCCACACCGCATCCGATCGCCGAAAGGATCCGTCACATGAAAATTGGTCAAGGCATAGCCGTCGGCGGAAATGATGACCCCGCTCCCACCTCCCTGACCATCCATGCCGAAGATGCCGATCGTCGATTCGGTCGCCCGCTCGATCGCCGCAATCCGACGTTGCTGCGCTTCCATTACTATCGCCGGCGGCGGTGGCAGGTCCAACACCTCAGCCCACCCGGAGTTGCCAAAGATCATGAGCGCCGTCGCTATCGCTCCAGCCACAACACGTCCCCAGACGGAAAGCCCGGCAGGAGATGCCCCGCCCCTTACCTCTACGGCTATCGCCGGCCGGTCCTGATTAGATGAAATCATGGTGGTGGATCGTTCCCTCTTGGTCTTAGCGGGTCAGGCGAGGCTGCTCCCAGGACAACTCCGTCCCGATCATTAAATCCGATCTGGCATGCACCACCAATCGCAGTTTCTTGCCCGAAGTTACCGGCACATCGATGGCCACTTCACTTTGCTCGGTGGTCAATCCACCCTCCCACACCCGAGTTTCACCATCCCAAACCTCACAGCCAACCGTCGCCGCAAACCGCGCCTGTTCCGAACGACGAAGTTTGGATACGAACCGCGTGAAGCCTTCCGGGATCCGGAAACTGATTTCGCCGGGCCCCCAAAACCGCAGATCCTGAGCCTTGGCTTCACCGCTATCTTCAGCCGCGACGAAACGCGGACCGAGCATCTCATCGCGACCCGCCACCGGCTGAGCCAACCAAGACCGCGAGCTGATCGCTTTGGCCAGCGGCACCTCCTGGGCCAACCAAACCACATTGGCCGCCGAAAAATTAATGCTGGCAAGATGCTCCCAACGAATCTTCACCGAGACGCCAGCCCGCGTCTGAATCGCCAGCTCAGGCGTCTGAGATACCGACATATCGTAGTCCAGCTCGATCGCCTCCCATCGGGAACCATCGCGCAACTGGACCTGGATCGCCGGTTCAGCCCGCTTGCTGCGAGGCCGGTACCAGAGCAGCCCCAACAACTTGCCCCGCGGAGCGCGGATCGTCTGGCCGTCGAAAGAGAACTCGACCGACTCCCTGTCCATCTCGCCGATCAACCCAGGAGCCAGATCGGTCGTATCCCCCGCGCGGATAATCACCAGCTGATCGCTGCTCCGCTCCATCCCCACCATCGATTGCCAGGACTCCTCCAGCCGGTTGTCGGCGGCCGCAAAACGCAACGACTCTACCGTACCGCGAGGCAACTCCAAACCGGACTGCCCTAACATCGCAATGGTCCAGCGATCGTCTTTCCCGGTGATGGTCTGGCATGCCAAACGACTGCCGTCAGTCAAAGCCAGCCAATCCATCGACCATGGCGCGGTGTTGGAAACTGCCGGGCCACCCTCGACCAACGGTCGCAGCGTATCCACCCCTCCAATATCGATACGTTCCTCACCTTGCGTCGAGGCGATGACGACCCCCAACCGGTCAACGCGCCGCAACTCTCCTACCAGACGCTCCCCGTCGAGCCGCCGGAGCTCCCACGGCTCTCCCCAAAGCGGCGACACCATCCCCAGGCAGGCAAGCCAGAAACACCCCAGCCCACTCCCGGAAGAACGAAGCGGAAAAAAAAAGAACGAGTGGCGATCGATCATTGGCACGATGGAATCGGATGTCTCCAAGAGATGCAGAAATACAATATTCTGCTCGACATCCCGTATTCTAGCCGGATCGGAAAAGAAAAAGCGATCCCCACACCATCCAGCTCCCTGCCCCGCCGATGCATCTGCCATGCATCAGAAAAGCGTGATGATCGGGGATCGCCAAACCAGATGCCTTTTCTCCTGAAAGTGCCCGAAAAAAGTTAGCCTCACCCTCCTAAACGTAAACCGATATCAAAAGCGGACAAATTTCATGCAAAATTTTTACCCCGCGTCAACGAAGGGGGTTCGTCCATTTAATTCGCTTTGGAATTAAAGCAAAAAGGTGGTTTTCCGATTGCCTCGGGGAAGGGAGGTCTTTAAATTCGTGGACCGCGGCGCCCCCTAAGCAGGGTGGGGAAATCGCTGTGGAGTGGTATCAGCCTGACTGGTTGAACGTCATGAATGAGCCGAGTCTCACGGGCACTGTAACACGCTGGATTCGCGACTTTGAGTCGGGTAACCCCGCGGCATTCCAAGGGATATTCGATCTCTATTTTCCTCGCATCAAGCGGATAGCCGCCAACAAGCTTCGAGGCCCCGGGGCTGAAATCGATGCCGAGGACGTAGCGGCCGAAGTCCTCAGCAAAATGGCGGAAAATATCTGCGGTGGTCGCTACCAGAGCCGACTGGCTAACCGTCACGAACTGTGGCTGCTGATGCTGGCCATGATGCGCAGCCTGGTCATCGACCTGCATCGCAGGAGGCTATCGCTAAAGCGGGGAGCAGGGATGGTCTACGTCGCTTCCGACCTGCAACTGGTCAACGATGCGGGGATGCCTTTTGATCTGGTCAAGTTCGTCGATGAAACCTCGGATCACGAAGCCATCACGATGCTCCACGATTCGATCAACTATCTCATCACGCAACGGTTGCAAAGCCAGCGGACCCGCGACGTTGCCAAGCTCAAGCTTGAAGGCTACAGCGATGAGGAAATCAGTCGACGGTTGGGCTGCAGCGAAAAGACGGTAAGACGCAAGACTGCCCTCATCCGAAGCTTATGGATGAAGGAGTTGGGCATCGAGGAAGAAGAGGCAGGGGCAACTGATGATCAGGATTCCACTGAGTGATTCGCTTTGGGAAGAATTAGAGGCTGGGGAAAAAATCGATTTCCTTTGCGATCTGTTCGAGCAAGCATGGCAACGCGGCGAAACGCGGGCGACGGCCGATTATCTCCCCTTCATCGAACCGGTTCATCGCCTGGCCTTGCTGCGCGAACTGATGCTCCTTGAACGGGAATATCGCGGTCGACCGCGTCTCCCCCATCAGCCGACGATGGCGGGCCCGCCTCAGGACAAAGCCGGCGCATCGCGGAGCTCGCCCGGCTGGCGCTCGGTTCCCGACGGCACCCCGTGGGTTGCCCTCGATCCGTGGGCATCCTTGCCGAGGGCCTTCGGAAACTACATCCTCGTCAGGGTGCTTGGTCGAGGAGCGAGCTGCGATGTCTTTCTCGGGGAACGCCTGGAAGACGCACTGGCATGCGCCGTCAAGATCCCTACGCCGAGGCTGCTGGCCGATCCTGAGCAACTCGAAGCCCTGGAACGCGAGGCGCGATCGCTGGCCCTGCTCAAGCATCCGCGGATTGTGAGGCTGCAGCAATTCGGCCATGTCGACAACATCCCATTCCTCGCCACCGATTACATTCCCGGTCTGACATTGAAAGAGTATTTGGCGCAAAAGCGTTCCATAAGCCACCGTCAGGCGGCCTATCTGATCGCGGAGTTAGCTAATTGCCTCCAACACGCCCACGATCGCGGGGTTATCCACCGCGATCTAAAGCCAGCCAATATCATGATCCATCTCGAAACCAACGAAGGGGACGGGGAGGAACAAGCGGCGGGCGAACCGATCCTAGTCCCTTGCTTGTTAGACTTCGGGATCTCTAGGTCCTTGCGAGACAACCCTTCGCTGACCCTGCCTGGCGAGGTGGTGGGAACGCCGAGCTACACCAGCCCGGAGCAGGCTAACGGTCGCTCGCGCGAGGCATCTCGCCAGTCGGACATCTACAGTTTGGGCGCCATCTTTTATGAGCTGCTTGCTGGGCATCCCCCCTTCCAAGGCGAACCGCTCGAGCTTTTGCGACAAATCGGTGCGGATGAGGTGCCACCTTTGGCCGAATGCTGTCAGCATCTCGACGCGGACTTGGCGGCCATCTGCCACCGAGCTTTGCGGCTGCGACCAGCTGCGAGGTATCGCAGCGCCGGTCACCTGGCGGAAGACCTGCAGCACTGGCTTCGCGGCCAGCCTGCCCAGCGGCCACGGCGAGGAGGGGAAGAACGGCTGCAGCGTCTGCCCTCGGGCAAGGCGAAGACGAGCTGGGCACGCATCGGCCTGACCGCGTGCCTGGCGGTCGTCTCGAGCAGCCTGGGGTTCGCCCTCATCCAGCGCGATGCGGTCTCCAGCCTGACCTTCTTCAACCCGTCGAAGCCCGATGCAGCCCTGTCCCCCCAGGACTTAGCCCTCGAAGCCTGGCTGCAAGAACTCCCCCAAGCCTTCATCGATCCTGCTCCCCTCATCGACGGCTTGCGGAAGAAAACTTCGGGCGAACAACTGCTGCAGATCGCTCGTCGCCTGCAGCCGCACACGCCGGCAGCGATCCGTCTGCTTGAAGAACTCTATCATGACCAGGAACCCAACTCGCATGCGAAGAGGATGATCGCCGGGCTCTACGCCTGGTTAGCTCCCGAAGCTTTCGTCGAACTCAAGGCAGCCAATCACCTGGTTGAGCTGGTCCTTCGCTCCGATTTCCTCGAGCAGGAAGATCCCTGGTTTGTGTTGACGCATCCCGTCCGACACCAACTGATCACATCGACCACCGGCCTCTATGCGGAGGCGACAAGTTCGCCCCGTCGCCAAGCCTGCCTGCGTCTGCTGCTGGGATGGCTCGACGAAACCACCCTCTCCGGGAGCTTGACGGCTGCCATGCTGGCCTCCCCTGATGATCTGATGGCCTGGAAGACCGCTTTGACTCCCCACCGCGAGCAAGCCTTGGAGCTGATGGCGATCCGCCGCCAGGAATTAGGCATAGTCCAACCAACGCATGTCGAAGGGGAAAGGCGGGCCCGCGGCTACGCCAACCTCTTGATGCTCGAATACGGCTTGGGCTGTACGCATCATCTGAGCGAAGCGCTAACCAGCCTCGTCGACCCGCGTCCACGGACCTACTTCGTCCACCAGCTCGCCGAGAGCG
>JBILTQ010000243.1:0-8294 GCA_044371435.1 Pirellulaceae bacterium
ACTTCCCCATCCGAATCCTTGACCTCGCGCAACACCGCCTTCAAGCGTTCCTCGAACTCGCCGCGAAACTTCGCGCCAGCGATCAAGGCCCCCATATCCAGGGCAATCACCCGTTTGTTTTTCAAGCTTTGCGGGACATCGCCTTGGAAGATACGACCGGCCAAGCCCTCGACGATGGCCGTTTTCCCAACCCCGGGTTCGCCGATCAATACCGGGTTGTTCTTGGTCCGCCGCGATAAAACCTGGATTACCCGGCGGATCTCGGCATCGCGACCGATCACCGGATCCAGCTTGCTCTTGGAAGCCTGCAACACCAAATCGATCCCGTACTTCTCCAAGGCCTGGAACTTCCCCTCGGGATTTTGGTCGGTCACCCGGGCGCTGCCTCGGACCGATTGCAGCGCCTTCATGATTTCCGCCTGGGTCACCCCTAGCATCTTGAGCAGCGACGAGGCCTTATTCTCGGTTGCACAGATCCCCAGCAAAAGGTGTTCAGTGCTGTAGAACTCATCCTTCATCGAGGCCGCGATCGAAGCGACTGACTCCAAGGCCTTCTGCAAGCTGGGGCCGACTCCCGCGGTCCTTCCCCCCGAGGTCTTGGGGAGCCGCCCGAGTTCGCTGTCGAGGGTACTGCGGATTCGCGACTCTTGCGCCCCGATTTTACGGAGCAAGGCCAAGGCTACCCCGTCCGAGTCGGCCAATAACCCCCAGGTGACATGCAAGCAATCCAATTCCGGATTTCCCAGTTCCTGGGCTTTGGCTTGAGCTTCAGCAATCGCTTCCTGAGCCTTGATCGTCAGTTTGTCAGCGCGAAAAGTCATAGAGCGAGGTCCTTATGAGGGTGCAAGATCGGCAGTGGCGACCATACCGGCAGCCTCGACGTTGCAAACCACGGACCAAAAACAGAAGCTCCCACCACCAAGCAGCCCAAGCCCACCCTTCGACGGGCGATTTGGCCTCGCCCGGGCAGTGGCAACTGGGCTCACGTCGACGGATTCGCTGCCGCCTCCGCTACCAGCGATAGCGGGGTCTACCGACCGCGGCGGATGGCCTCGGCGACCGCCGCCCCCATGTCAGCCGGCGAGGGGGATACCACGATCCCGGCAGCTTCCAAGGCGGCCACTTTTTCCGCAGCTGTCCCCTTGCCACCGGTGATGATGGCGCCAGCGTGCCCCATCCGCTTTCCGGGCGGAGCGGTCCGCCCCGCGATGAAGGCCGCCACCGGCTTGGTAACGTGCTTGGCCACGTACTCAGCCGCCTTCTCTTCGGCGTCGCCGCCGATCTCACCGATCATCAAGATAGCTTCGGTCTGGTCATCCTTTTCGAACCGCTCGAACAAATCGATGTACGAGGTGCCCACGATCGGGTCCCCGCCCAACCCGACACATGTCGACTGCCCCAAACCGATACTCGAGGTCTGCCACACCGCCTCATAGGTCAGTGTGCCGGAACGGCTCATGATCCCGACTTTCCCAGGGTTATGGATGTAGCCGGGCATGATCCCGATCTTGCATTCCCCGGGGGTGATGACGCCGGGGCAATTCGGACCGATCAGGACCGAACGGCTCCGCCGCACCACCTCGTAGACATGGACCATGTCGAGCACGGGTACCCCTTCGGTGATCGCACAGATGACTTCAATTCCGGCATCGACCGCCTCGAGGATAGCATCGGCGGTGAAAGCGGCCGGTACGAAGATCATGCTGGCATTCGCCCCGGTCTGCTTGACCGCCTCTTCCACCGTATCGAATACCGGCAGCCCTTCCACCGTTTCCCCCGCCTTGCCGGGAGTGACCCCACCGACCATCTGGGTGCCGTAATCTTTGCAACCTTTGGTGTGAAAGGCCCCGGCTTTGCCGGTGATACCTTGACAAATGACCCGCGTTGATTTGTTGACCAGAATGCTCATAAAGTCACACGTAAAGGAAATTGGATGTATTGAACGATGGATAGAGGATGCGGGGACGGAACACCCGCTAGTCGCGATTCGGCCGCCGCAGCTAAGGCTGGATGGAGGCAACGACCTTCTTTGCAGCGTCGGTCAGATCATCGGCGGAGATAATCGCCAGCCCGCTCTCCTTGAGCAATTTCTTGCCCTCTTCGACCTCGGTCCCTTCGAGCCGGACGACCAACGGCACGTCGAAGCCGACCTCCTTGGAAGCCTCGATCAACGCGGTGGCGATGGTGGTGCAACGAGCGATACCGCCGAAGATATTGACCAGGATCGCCTTGACATTCGGATCCGAGAGGATGATACGGAAGGCTTCGGTGACTTGCTGGGTGTTGGCGCCGCCCCCGACATCCAAAAAGTTCGCCGGTGCCCCACCGTGATATTTGATGATGTCCATCGTGGCCATCGCCAAGCCGGCGCCGTTGACCAGGCAGCCAATGTTACCGTCCAGCTTGACGTAGCTGAGGCCGGTATCGGCCGCGCGAACTTCGGCCGGCTCCTCTTCGTTCAGGTCGCGCAGAGCTTTGACGTCGGGGTGACGGAACAAGGCATTATCGTCGAACGTCACCTTGGCATCCAAGGCAATCAACTGACCGTCTTCGGTGATTACCAGCGGGTTGATCTCCGTCATGGAGCAATCCTGGTCGACGAAGAAACGACACAGCCTCTTGAAGAAGCCGTCGGCACTCTTGGCCGCCGCCCCGGTAATCGCCAACTTCTTGCACAATTTGCGGACTTGAAAGGCTTGGAGTCCATGAGCCGGATCGAAGTGCTCTTTGAGGATTTTCTCCGGTGTTTCGTGAGCCACCTTCTCGATCTCCACCCCCCCTTCGCTACTGACCATCAGCAAAGGCTTCTGGGCAGCCCGGTCGAGGACCACCGCCGCATAGAGTTCCCTCGCGATCCTGCAACCTGCTTCGACAAAGACTTGATTGACCTTGGTCCCTTTCTCCCCGGTCTGGATGGTGACCAGTTCGTTGCCGAGCATATTCTTGGCGGCAGTCGCGGCTTCTTCCGCGGACTTGACCAACTGCACACCACGCTGCGCCGGCACCTGCTTGATGGTCCCCTTCCCGCGGCCACCGGCATGCACCTGAGCCTTCACGACAGCGATGGGCCCTCCCAAACTCGCGAAGGCGGCTTTGGCTTCGTCGGGGGTCCGCGCAACCACTCCTTGAAGCACCGGAACAGACGCCTTGCGGAAAAGTTCTTTCGCTTGATATTCGTGGATTTTCATCGCAATTCGGTCGGTAGGGGGAAAAAATAAGAGTCGGCGATTATCCGAGCAGGATTCGGGGCGGTCAAGGATGGGCAGGAAGGCTACAATCGGAAACCATGAAGAATTCGATCGAAGAACGACTGATCGACCTGGAAACGGTCGTCACCCACCAGCAAAAAATGTTGACCGAACTCAACGAGGTCATTATCCAGCTCCACCAGCGGCTGGACGTTATCCCACGCGAGCTAGCTCGGTTGGACGGAGAACTTCGCGCGCAGCGTGAATTGTCACCAGAAATCCGTCGCCTCGAAGACGAAGTGCCACCGCACTACTGATCCATGGGGAGGATCCATTCGGAAACCCGATCGAGCGCGGCAAAACAGACGATCGAACCGCAACGCCTGCCTCGCGATAGCTTGTTACCCCCGGGGATTGTCGAGGGGGCCTGGAAGGTGATAACCCGCCAACCGCGGTGCCCGTCGCCCCTGGCGGTCGAGGGTTCACCCCGGCGAACACCGGCCGAACCGCTGAGGCTGGAGGTGCAGCCCCCCCAGAACTTCCTCGTTCCGCGACGGGAAGCGGGACCGAAGCCTGACCGAAGATTCCTTGGAAATGAGGCTCTCCCGAGGTGAAGAGGGCGATTAGCCATGCCAGCCAAACCCTTTCCGGACGAAGAGGAACTGCGGAGACGCAGCGCATGGTATCGGCGCACCTGGCCGACCATTCCCTTGTCCGCCGAAGTTCACTTTCAGTCCGCGCTGGTCCTCAAGGCTCTCGGTCATTTAGCCGAAGCGGAAGAAGCCTATCGCCGGGCTATCAGCCTGCAGCCCGACCTGGTCGAGGCCCAGAATAACCTCGGGCTATTGTTGCATCAAAGCCAGCGTTTGGCGGAAGCCGAGCAACTCTTTCACGACGCGATCGCGCAACGCCCCGAGCTCCCTCAACTGCACAATAACCTCGGGGAAATCCGCTTGAGTCAGGGGCGGGTGCCAGCAGCCAAGGCCTGCTTCGAGCGGGCGTTGGCGTTAGCACCTCAGTATGCCGAAGCCCACAACAATTTGGGGATCGCCTTGCAGGAGTTGGGGGAGTGGTCAGCAGCCAAGTCCCATGGCATGGCCGCGTGCGAATTGGCTCCCATGCAACCGGCGGTGCATCTGAATCTCGCCAATAGCTTGTGCTGCCTTGGGGAATGGGAGCCAGCCGCCGAGGCTTACCGTCGATCGCTGCAGTTGCGTCCGAACGCTGCGATAGTCCACAAACAACTCGGCAACCTTTGGGAACGACTTGGCCAGCACCAGGCAGCGATGGAATGCTACCGGCAAGCCCTGGCCTGCCAGCCTGACTCGGCAGAGATCGCTGCGTTGCTCGTCCATCAGATGCAACAGCTGGGGGTCTGGACGGGCTTGGAAGAGCTAGCGAGTCAGCTTATCGAGGCAGTGGAACTCGAGCCGGCGGTTCCGCGTGGTGATTTTGTATCCCCATTCCACTTTATGGCCTTGCCTCTCCCAACCACCCCGATCCAACAGTACCGCTGTTCGCAGCGCTGGCTGCAGCGGCCGGCGCTGCAGCACCGCGGAGAATTATGGCGACAAGCCCGCCACCATGACGTTCACACATCTGAACGATCGCGCAAACTGCGGGTCGGCTATCTCTCCGGCGACTTTCATGGGCATGCGACGAGCTGGTTGATTACCGGCTTGATCGAGCAGCATTCGCGCGAGCGGTGGGAGGTCTACGGTTATTCCTACGGTCCCGAGGATCACACTTGGTGGCGGCAGCGGATTGTGGCGGCTTTCGATCACTTTCGCGACCTCCGTCAAGCCTCCCACTACCAGGCGGCATCGATCATCGCCGCCGATCGACTCGACCTGCTGGTCGACCTCAAGGGTTACACCTACGCCGCCCGGCCAGAAATCCTGGCTTGGCGGCCAGCCCCGCTGCAACTTCACTATTTGGGCTACCCGGGGACGATGGCCGCCGACTTCATCGACTACCTGGTTGTCGATGACTTCATCGTCCCGGAAGCTGCGCGGGCAGGCTACGGCGAGCAGCTCCTTTTCCTCCCCGACTGCTATCAAGTGAATGATGGGACGCTGACCGCTAGCCCATCCCTGAATTCGCGGGGAGCTCATGGCTTGCCGACGGAGGGCATCGTCTTCTGCTGCTTCAACAGTAGCTACAAAATCAATCCGCCCATCTTCGACTGCTGGATGCGGTTGTTGCAAGCGATCCCTGGCAGCGTCTTGTGGTTGTTGGAAAGCAACCCGTGGATCGCCGCCAACCTTCGCCGCGAGGCCGCCGCGCGGCAGGTCGCTCCCTCACGGTTGGTATTCGCCCCCAAAGTAGACTGGCCAGCGCACATCGCTCGGCAGCGGCACGCCGACCTTTTCCTCGATTGCTTTCCGGTGAGCGCCCATACCACCGCCAGCGATGCTTTGCGGGTCGGCCTGCCGATGGTGACGCTGGTGGGCGAGGCGTTGGCCTCGCGGGTCGCTGGCAGCCTGCTGCGGAGCCTCGGCCGGGAAGGCTGGATCGCCAAGAATTATTACGAATACGAAAAAATTGCCTACCAACTTGCCCGGGAGCCGGACCGGCTCCGCCGAACTCGCCGGGAACTCGAGCAGGCGGTGCGGTGCAGCCCGCTTTTCGACAGCCAAGCCTTCGCCGCCAAACTCGAAACCGCTTACCTCGCTATCTACCAGCGGTGGCAGGCAGGTGAGCCGCCGCGAACCCTCCACCCTTGAGGGCTCCGACGGGGACCTCCGCACCGACTATACTAGGGCTCTCCGGCGTACGACGCGGCGGTCGAACTTCCCTTTTAGCCACCAAGGAATCGAGCATCTTGGGTATGCACATCACCCATCACGGCGGACGGTTTGGAGTTACCGGTTCTTGCCACCAATTACATGTTACCGACTCCCGATCGCTGCTGATCGATTGCGGCATGTTTCAAGGGGCCGATGCCCGCGACCGCGACGAACTGGAGATCGAGTTCCCGTTGGAGGGGATTCAAGCCCTGATCCTGACCCATGTCCACATCGACCATGTCGGGCGGCTTCCCTACCTGCTGGACGCCGGCTTCAACAAGCCGATCTACTGTTCGCGGCCAACCGCTGAACTCCTCCCGATCATGCTGGAGGATGCGATCCGGCTGGGGATCACGCGAAACAAGAAATACATCCAGGAGTTTCTCGGCGATCTCAAACGCTTGCTGCGTCCGATTGGCTACGGCAGCTGGACTAAGCTCGATGGAGGCATCGACCTCCGCCTGACACCCGCCGGCCACGTCCTGGGCTCGGCCATCGTGGAGATCGATCATAAGGAAGAGCGTTTCGTCTTCAGCGGCGATATCGGCTCGCGTTGCACCCCCTTGCTCAACGAGCCGATCAGTCCCGAACGGGCGGATATGCTGGTCCTGGAAAGCACCTATGGCGATCGCTTGCACGAAGGCCGCGAAGATCGAGTCCAACGACTGGAGGCGATCCTCTGCCACACCATGGAGAACCGCGGCGTCACCATCATCCCGGCCTTTAGCCTGGGGCGGACCCAGGAAATCCTCTACGAGATGAACCGGATTTTCGAAGGGATCGAATACAAGCGGACCTGTTCCTTGATCGATAATATCGACGTCATCGTCGATTCGCCGATGGCGGTCAAGCTTACCGACATCTACAACCGGATGCAGGGGTTCTGGAGCGAGGAAGCCAAAGCCGTGCTGTCGGTCGATAACCAGCCACTGATTTTCAAGAATCTTTATCAGATCGACGAGCGCGGCGAGCATCGGGGAGCTCTCGAACACCTGCGGCGAACCCGCAAGCCGGCGATCGTCATCGCCGGCAGCGGAATGTGCAGCGGTGGACGGGTGATGAACTACCTGAAAACCTTCCTGGGCAACGAAACGACCGACGTCATCTTCGTCGGCTATCAGGCGAGCGGGACACTCGGTCGAGATATCCAGGAGGCCCAAAAAGGGGATTCCGTCTTTATCGATCGTCAGCCGATCACCGTCCGAGCTCGCGTCCATACGCTGAGTGGCTATTCCGCCCATGCCGACCAGTCGGACTTGTTGCGGTTTGTCCAGGGGATGGCCGAAAAGCCTACGGAGATCCGCTTGGTCCACGGGGAAGATACCGCCCGGCAAACGCTCCAGCAAAAGCTGGAAGGGCTCGGCTACCGCGTCAGCTAAAACCCCGCTCGGCCCCAGGACTTGGCGGAAAAGTCGCGAGCCGAAGGTTTACCGCCGGTGTATTCGAGACGATAATCGAGGGCTTGGCGGCGATGCTGGCGATTGGCGAAAGATCCGATCGCCAGGGTCGGCCAAGATTTTTGCGAGCCGCAAGTTTTCCTGAAGCCAGCCCTCCGGTGAGCGTTTGTCGGAGGCGCGGCTTCACCCCGCCTTGGCGATCCTTGCCAACCTGCCAGATCGCGGTCGGCTCATCCTCACCCGGGTTCGACAGCCCTCAGTTCAGTTTTCGGATTTGCATGAAACTTTCAACTTTGTCTACACCGGAACGTCAGAAGTTTTCAGCGGGGTCGCGGCCTGTCCCTCGGGCGGGCTGGCGGTTGTTGGGTCTCTTCACCTTGGGGCCGATGATGGCCTTGGTTTTTCCGGGCCGGACGCTGATGGCGCAGTCGGTCATCTTGAAAGGACAGGGCACGGTGACAACCAGTCCCGTCACCTCGGCCGAGGCGAGCAAGGAAAGCAGTTCGCGGGAGGCAGCGGACGACCCGCGCCAATCCAGCAAAGAGGAGGGAAAAAAATCCGAACCGGCCAAAAGCGAGAACGCGGCAACCGGAGTCCCGCCGGAAACCTCGGTTTCTTCGGGACCGGTGCAACGCCCCACCGAACCGCCGGTCGCTCCCGACAAGAAAGAACTGGAGGTCCAGCCCGACGGGCAGGGGAGGGTCCAATTTCAGTTCCGCCATCAAGCCAGGCCAGACGTCCTGCAGTGGTTGGCCGAAGTTTCCTCAATGTCGCTGGACTGGCAGGAACTTCCCGGCGACTACCTCAACCTGGCTACCCAGCGTCCCTACACGCTGGAAGAAACGCGGGACCTGATCAACCGTCACATGTTGGCTCGCGGCTACACCTTGCTGGAACTGGACGGGGTCCTGCAGGTCAGC
>JBILTQ010000245.1:0-8259 GCA_044371435.1 Pirellulaceae bacterium
CAAGGTCAAGATTTTTTACGAAGCCTACAGCGATGTCTTGCAGGTCCCCCTAGCCGCCGTCATCGCGCACGAGGACTCCCACTATTCCTTAGTTCGTGAAGAAGGCCAATGGTCCCCCAAACGCATCGAGATCGGAGCTAGCAATGGGAACATGGTCATCGTCGCTGCCGGGCTGCAAGAAGGTGAACAAGTCGCCTTGACCCCTTTTGATTTCATCCAACGCTCTGACCTACCCACTACCACGCTCGGTCAGGAGAATGGCGTGGCCACCAAGCGGGTAACGAATCGCCCAACCAAGATGCCGGGCGAGGACTCCTGAGTGCCATGATGCTCCTGTCCCCGCAGATCTGGCGTTTGGGGCTGAAAAGCCTGTGGCTGCACCCGCTGCGTTCGATGCTGACCGTGCTGGGGATCTTCATCGGTATCGCCAGTGTGGTTTGGTTGCTAGCCATCGGCGAAGGGATCAGCCGGGAGGCTCAGCGTCAGATCGAACAGCTGGGAGCGACCAACATCATGCTGCGTTCAGTGTTGCCTCCTGAGGAAACGATGTCCAACGACGCTTTCTACGTCAAGTACGGCATCCTGCGCAGCGATGTCGCGGCTTTGACCCGCATCCCGACAATCAAAGAAGCGATCCGGATTCGCGAAACCTATCGGGAAGCCCATGCCGGTCCGGTTACCTTGGCTAGCCATCTGGTCGGTTGCACCGCGGAGTACGCCAAATGGATGCAACTGGAGATCGAGTCGGGGCGATTTATCTCGGATATCGATACGCTGCACAAAGAGAATGTCTGCGTCTTGGCGGCCGGTACAGCCGAACGCTTCTTTCCTGCGGCCAACCCCTTGGGTCAAGCTATCCGCATCCGCGAGATACCCTATGTCGTGGTGGGGGTGATGAAACCCAGGACACCGATGGCAGGGATCGGAAGCTCACTGGCGGCCCAGGATTTTACCCAGGATATTTACATCCCTTTGGATACCTTCTGGCAGCGTATTGGCGATCAGGTCCTTTTCGTCCAAGCGGGACAGCGCAGTGGCGAGGAGATCCAGCTGAGCCAAATCACTTTTCAGGTGGAAGCGACCGCGGATGTTCTGCCAACCGCTGAAGCCATCCGTCGGACCATGGGAATTCTTCATGAGAAAGCCGACTACGCGGTTGTCGTGCCGTTGGAGTTGCTCGAGCGAGCTAGAACCACCCGGATGATGTTCATGGTATTCATGGGCATGATCGCCGCCGTCACTTTGATCGTCGGCGGTATTGGAATCATGAACATCATGTTGGCTACGGTGACCGAACGTACGCGCGAGATCGGCATACGCCGGGCCTTGGGAGCCCGACGTCAAGATATCACCTATCAATTCCTGGCGGAATCGATCGTCTTGTCGGCGGTAGGCGGCTTGACTGGGATCCTTGGCGGTCTCACCTGCCCGTGGTTCTTCGCCGTCGGGAGATCGTTCCTGCTCCGTTCGATGCCCAACGCGATGGGCAGTCTTCCAGAGTCGATCCAGTCGCTGACCCCCCAGATCGTCGGCTGGTCGATCCCGCTTGCCTTCGGTATCGCCGTGATCACCGGGGTTTGCTTCGGCATCTATCCAGCCATTCGCGCTGCCCAGATGGATCCGATCGAAGCCCTGCGTCACGAGTAGCCGATCCTCGCTGAGGGCCCGACAAGCCATCGGCAGCCTCCCGACCAACCACTTTCCACCTCCAGCCGAAGCCCATGGTGGTGGACTTCGTTCAACCCTCGGTTTCCGAACCAAAATCTCGTCCCAGCAGGCTGTAGGCCGCCAGAAAAAGCAGGGTGAACGTGTACAGGATCACAATCAACAGGTTCATCGAGGCCGACTCCGGGCCACTGAAGATTTCGGTCCGACTGCGGATCCTATCCAGCGACATCCATTCCGCCAACAAGGAACGCAAGCGATAACTGATGGTCAACTGGTTGATCGTTGCCGGTACTAAGGAAATCACCGCCTCCATCACCAGCGAGTAAGCCAGCGCCGCAATCATAGCCCGTTTAGTGATACAGACTCCGATCAACAGATAAAGAGCGCCATAGCTCAAGCTCGCGAGAACCGAAAGGCCGCTAAGCGTCCGCGCGAGTTTCAGCCAAGCATCTCCGCCCAGCATGAATGCGATCGCCCACGACGAAATAAGGCTGGCCGATCCCGCCCACACCACCGCCAGGCAGTATTTCCCAAAGAGCACCGCCAGCTTTCCGTAGGGACGGAGGCAAAGATAGCTCCATGTCTTCCCCTCAAGTTCGGCTTGTATGGCCGGAGTGGCCCAAAGCAGCAGCCCCAACATCGTGCATACCTGAGGCACCAACAGGTAACTGAGCAAACTAGCCACTTCGATGGGAGGGGCCCGACGCATCGAAAAAACGGCGGTCGCAATCAACCCTGTGGGAAACAACCAAAGCAAACACCAGGTGGCGATTCGAGCGAAGGAAAAAGACCGCTGTAGTTCAAAGCTGACGACGTGAAATAGGGCTCTGAACACGATTCAACTCCATCCCTTCTGCTGCAAAACCAAGGCTTCAAATGCCGATGCCAGGTTACCCGAGGGGGGCTTCACCTGGTGAATCTCGATCTCGGACTGATCCGCTAAAACCGTAAGAGTCCGCTGGAAAGCCTCGACATCCAAAACTCCGACCTCGAGAATCTGCCGATCATCGACCAGCTTAAGCTCGTGAACCCACGGAAACTCCGCCAGTTGACCAGCCAAATGCCGTAACCCTACGCCGTTGAGTTGGAATAGTTGCGGCACATCCCGCAACATGGTCGGAACCTCTCGAGCCGGACCGGAAGCCAACAATCTCCCCCCATGGATCAGCAAGAAAGAGTCGGTCACCGATTCCAGCTCGTGCAAAACGTGACTGGCAATCAACAAACTCTTCCCGGCCGCCCGAAATTCGCGCAGCAAACAACTGAATTCGTGCCGCGCAATAGGATCCAGACCATTAAAAGGCTCATCCAGGATCAGCAGTTCAGGATCATGGACCATGGCCTGGGCAAGCTTCACCCGTTGCCGCATCCCTAACGAGTAACTCCCGATCGGTTGATGCATTGCCTCCTGCATCTTGAGTCTGGTGAGGCAGGCTTCGGTGCGTTGACGAGCAACCGCTGAAGATAAGCCAGACAACTTGGCAAGGTAATGAACCCACTGATAGCCGGTTGCGTTCGGCAACAATAAGTCGGTCGCTGGACATAAACCAATCCGCCGGCGTACTTCCCGGTCGCGTCGCGGATCCCCACCAAAAACCCGCACTCTTCCCAAGCTAGGACGCAAGTTACCGGTAAGCAAATGGATCAGAGTCGTCTTCCCCGAGCCGTTCGGACCAACCAGTCCATAGGCCCCCGGTGCCAGCGAGAGATCAAAATCATTGATTCCGCAGACCAGCCGATAAAATTTGCTGAGATGCTCAAGAACAATCATCGCTTCAAGCTCGCAGCGTCTTCGCGAGACGATAATAAATGGTGACGAGCGACATCAGGGTGAGTCCACCAAGCAGCGCTATCTCCAGGATGGGTATCTCGGAGGATGCCGAGAGACCGAAAATCCACTGCTGAACCTCCCCCGAGACATGGTACAACGAAAGCCACCGCCATTGACTAGTCTCCGTAAAACTTGACTCCCAACGCTCGTTGCCACTGAGGGTCAGTACCGAATAGGCTACCGCTCCCATAATCCAAGTCGCTAACCAGGCAAGACTGGCATAACGACTCTCCGTGGTAAGCGAAGAAAAGGCCAAGGCAAGCGAGGCGGTCGGCACCAACAATACCAGAGAAGCTGCCAAAATCCGCAGCGGTAGGTCCCAGGTACTCAGGACTACTCCCCACTCCGGCGACAACAGCACTCCAAGCCCATACAAACACAAAGCCGGGAGAGTGGTGATCAGGAAGAGATAAAACCAGACGATCGAAAGCTTCCCCAACATATATTCCAAGATCGATAGGGGACGCGAAAAATACAAAAGATAGGCCCGACTCCGCAAGTCGTAGGAAATCAAACGCGGGGCGATCAACCCCACCAAGAGGACCAAGGCAATCGCCTGGGGATAGCGAAAGAAAGTCATCAGTAACATCGACCAAACTTCGTGTCGGACCGACGCCGGATCGTTGTCTACGGCCTCGGCCAAGGCGGGCTGCTTCAAGTTGTCGGCGATAAAGCGGGACAACTCCCACCGCGCTCGAGGCTGTACCAGTGACTGCTCGTAGGTAAAAAAACCAAGGCCAGCGAACAAAACCGGAAGCCAGGTCAGCGGTACCGTCCGACGAATCCAGGTCCCACGCCAGATCAAGCCGGCCCCCGAAGCAGCAATGGTCAGCCACCGCCAAGCAAATCCGGTCTTTTTCCCCAACCAAGGGCGATAGCCGACATCATACACCGCCATGCCGGGTCTCCATGACAGCCTCCAGAAAAACCTGCTCGAGCGAGTTGGTGGCCGGCTGCATCGCCTCTAACGAAATCCGCGCCGCCGCGGCCGCTTGCCAAACCATCCGGCTTTGCTCAGGACGCAAGCCGTGAATCCAAAGCGTTCCGTCGACCTGAGGCTCTACTAACAGCTCTTGCCGTTCGAGAATCGCGCAAAATGCTTGGCTGTCCCCGCGCATCCGCACCTGCATCCCCGGTCGGCTGGGCTGGCTGAGGTTCTTCAACGAGTCGTGCACGCGCACCGAACCTTGAGAGAGGATGACCACCGAATCGCATGTCTCCCGAACATCATGCAGGATATGGGTGCTCAAGAGGACCGATTTTCGATGCTTTTTCGCCAATTGCGAGATGCGGTGCAGCATTCGACTGCGCTGCTCCGGATCCAGGCCATTGGTGGGCTCGTCCAGGATAATCAATTGAGGATCATGAACCAAGGCTTGGGCAAATTTCAACTTCTGCCTCATCCCCGTCGAATATGATTCCACCGCCCGATATCGCTCTTGCCCTACGTCGGCATAATCGAGCATTTCATGAGCCCTTCTCAGTGCCTCACCATCGGGTAAGCCCGCCAGCCTAGCCATCAACAGCACCGCTTCGATCCCGTTGAGTCCTGCCACGAAACAATCATCCTCAGGGAGGTAACCCACCTCCTCGCGAATCGAGCGGTACTGCCCGGGAATCACCTTGCCTAGCACCCGCCCCTGGCCAGAATTTAGGGTTACCAGCCCCAGCAACGATTTGATAAGCGAACTCTTTCCCGAACCGTTAGGGCCAAGCAAGCCAGTCACCCCAGGCTCAATCCGCAACGAGACGTCTCGCAAAGCGACCTTGGCCCCATAAGTCTTAGTTGCATTCTGTAGTTCAATGACAAAACTCATACAACTCTTCAACGAAAATGCGATTCTGACCTGCAAGCGATGGAAAAACCCAACGCTTGCGGTCCCTCAGTCCGGCCATATCGTAGCCTAATTTTCGGACGACGCACGATGGGACCTTCCCGCCATGACCACAGAATCTGCAGCGAAGATCCAGATACCGTCCTCATCGCATTGCCCCGACTGTTCCATCGTCAGCCCCAAACCGCCGCTCCCATCAAAAAACACTCTGCCATCCTGACTTTCCTGAGCCACTCACCCAAAGGGTTCTCGTGCCCGAATGCCTCGAAAACGGTAAGCGACCCCAAGATAATCGTCTAAATCTGCAAAATCTTCACCAAAACTAGGCAAACGTCGACGGCCTCACCAAGTACCACCCATGCCGCTGCCGATAGCTGCCGCTCCACTGTCGCCAACGAACTCAACGCCCCGGCCTAGAATGATCTGGTCACCTTCTACGGCTACGGTTTTGCGGTGAGGCCGGCAGGAAGATGGTCGCGTTCGCCAAAGCCAACTTGGCTTCCATCCAGCCTCCCACCGATCCCCAATTCACGTCTGCGTTGACCTCCGCGAATTCGTGTGGATTCCCTGCGGGGCTTGCATCCCCCAAAGCAAATTCCCACCATCTGCCGAATGGTAATGCTGCTCCCCAAGCCGAAGGCCACACCACCGAGGCCTCGGCTGCCTCTCAAGAAAGCAGGACTATCACGCAATGGTTTCCAACCCGCCCCCTCCCCATCGAACCACGGATAGCCAAAGCCTCCATCCATGCATGGAGCGGCTTCCAGAATTTCCGTTCTTGAGGGTTACGATGATGGGATGGAGCACCCTACGTAGGAAGTCTCGACTCTCCTTGGAGGAAAACCAATCGACTTCCGGTTCCCGCAGGGCCCCATCCGATGGTTTCGGGTCACCATACCTGATCAGCAAAGTAGCGGCTCACCGACAAAAGGCAAAGCCTTTCCATGTCCGGCAGTTCACGCCGTACAGTCGCGACGGATTCACCTTCCAGTCTACCCAGGGGTGTTCTGACAACATGCACTAACCCTCAGACCAGGAAATGGTGCATCCACCAAGTAATCACTCTCCGACCATGCCGCGGGATTGGTTTCGGCTATGGTTTCAGCGTGTGAGGTGCGACTGGCGAAACTCATCACCCCCAATGAGATTCCTGACCAGCGATCACGACGACCTGTTCTAGATCGATATCAATACCGACGTGTAGTGACCTCCGCCGCAGTCGTCAACCGTGAGGTAGTCGGTGCTAGTCGCTCAATCGCCGTTCAGGCCTGTCGATCCATTGATCGTCGGCTGAGCCCAACCATCGTCCTGTAACCGTGATCTCCGCCGAGCCAAACTGCGAGCATCCATGACCTATCCCTTCCGCTTATTCAGAAAAATCCGAAATTGACGGTCGTTCCGATTTCTCCTAGACACCCCCGCCCTGGCTGACTTCAAGATTACGCAAGACGCTGACCACTTGAGTTTTTTTTCAATACCAGTCTCGCAAAATACAACCGGCAAAGCCTCGCCGATCGATTCAGCTTTTTGAATCAACCCTCCAAGGAGGAGCCTTACCCGTCTGCAGGCCAACGTATATTTCAAGGGGTGGGATCCGCCAACTCGGCGTTGATGATTTCTTTTGGAATTCAGTGATAGAAACCACGGAACGATGTCCTGGCTTTCGAAACAAGGGGAAAACAGCAGAGCGAACCGTCGTTCGCCAGCCATTCCTTGGTCCTGGTTCCGCCGCTGGTTCCTTCAGAGCAAGCAAGCCGATCCAGACCCAACCGACTACGAGCGTCCGCTCGATGCAATCGTTCTCGAGGATCGGATTCTTTACAGCGCATCGCCCTTGCTCGCGCTCCTTGATGCAAGCCCCCCGACGGAGCCTGTCGGTTGGGATCTCCAAGCGTTGGACGTGGTCGACGGCTTGATCCGCGACTGGTATGCGGCCCAGGCAGAATCGATCCTGCCTGAACAAACAGCCCCCGCCCCCCCCTCCTTGGAAAACGACACCACCCCAGCGACAACTACTGACGTCGAGGGGGAAGCAGCCTCGCTGGATCGTACCATTCAAGCCCCAGAAGAGCCTTCGAGTGAGTCGGACGAGTTCTTACTTCAAGTATCCATCCAAGACGACCCGCTCATCCTCTCAGCCAACTCGGTCTTGCCGAGACTCTCCGATCCCATAGAAGGCAAACAAACAACGCAGCCGGTATCTCCCGAAGAAAATTCCGAATCCCTGGTACCCGATGGCGACCAGCGTCATACCGTCGGGATTTCGACCGGCGAAGGCTTCCCCGACGAAACCGCCCCAGGGCTGACGAGCAACAGCCTCGAGGAAGGGACAGTGAGCGAGGGTCTGGACAGCCAACCTCCAGAAACCCCTGGAGAAAGGATCACCGTCGGCTCGATCCATCCCCCGCCACGCGAGCTATTCGTGATCGATACCGGATTGCCAGACTACGAGCAGCTGTTGTCGGCTTTGCAAATCGGCTACGGAAGCGAACGCGAATTTACGGTATTGGTGGTGGATCACAGCGTGAACGGGATTAATTCCGTTAGCGAATTCCTTCTTCATAGGGGTATCCAGTATGACGCCATTCATCTGGTAACTCACGGGTTTGGGGGTGGATTGCAATTAGGCGACGCTACGTTGACACAGGGTAGCCTTGCGGACTACGCGGCGCAGTTGGACGTGTGGCGATCCAGTCTGACCGCAGACGCGGACCTCTTCCTGTATGGTTGCTCGATCGCAGATGGGTGGGCCGGTGCTTCGTTCATCGATCAGTTGGCGGAACGATTAAATGTCGATATAGCCGCCAGTACGAATGCGACTGGTGCGCAGTCGTTGGGCGGCGATTGGGATTTTGAGTATCGCGTTGGCGAGATCGCAGAGTCGGGAAGGTTAGTCCATCGCTCCGTCGATGGATGGCAGCACTT
>JBILTQ010000364.1:0-5684 GCA_044371435.1 Pirellulaceae bacterium
ATGCCCGAATCGATCCTGGGGTCCGATGCGCAAGCCCGCCATGGTTTCCCGTTGCTGCTCAAGTACCTCGATTGCCAGCGAGTCCTCAGCGTTCAAGTCCATCCCGACGACGCGTACGCCAAGCAAATGGCGAAGCCCGATTTGGGGAAAACCGAAGCCTGGTATGTCCTCGAGGCAATGCCGGGAGCGGTGGTCTATGCAGGCTTGAAGCCCGGGGTGGATCGAGCCAGCCTGGCCCAAGCCATGGCCGCCGGTCGTACCGAAGAGTGCTTGCACCAGTTCCAACCTGAAGCCGGCGATTGTATTTTTATCCCAGCCGGGACAGTTCACGCCTTGGGGGCCGGTTTGATCGTCGCTGAAATCCAGCAGTCGAGCGATACGACCTTTCGGCTCTTTGATTGGAATCGCCTGGGTGATGATGGTCGCTCGCGACCCCTGCACATCGCTGAAGCATTGGAGGTCTCCGACTTTGCTCGTGGTCCGGTGAATGTCGCCCCTGCCAGTCGCCAGTCCGGCGACGAGGATGTCGTCCTCGTCGATTGCCCACAGTTTCGTTTGCTCAAGCGTCGCCGGTCCGCGACCCTCGCCTCGGACGGCGACTTCCGTATCCTGACGGTGGTTGCTGGTTCGGCTCGCTTGCACTGGCCAAGCGGCCAACGGGATTTGCCGCGGGGAGGCTCGACCCTGTTACCCGCCGCCTGTTGCGACGTCGAACTGGACTTGGCTCCCCAGAGCGCTGTGCTGCAAGCGACGGTTCCGCGAGTTGCCGGCTGATGGACGAACCGATTCGCAGTTTCCAGAACCCTCGAGTGAAACAGGCCCAACGGCTGCGGCAAGCCGGCGGCCGTCGCGACAGCGGGTTGATGGTGATCGACGGACAGCGTGAAATCCGTCAAGCCATCCTCGGGGGGATCGACATCCAAACCCTTTTCGTCCTCGAAGACGCCGCCCCTTGGTGGGAAGAAGTCGGTTTGAGCCGCGACCAACTGACAGCGGAAAGCTTGGCTGAACTCGATCGACGGGTGGTGGCCGTCACGGCTCCCATCCTCGAAAAACTTGCCTACGGTGAACGGGCGGAGACGGTCATCGCCGTCGGCCGCCAACCTGCTGTCAGTCTTGCCAGCCTTCAGCCGCGGTGGTCCCCTCGAGCGGCCACCCCAGCTGACGGGTTGGTGCTGGTTTTGGATCGGGTGGAGAAACCGGGCAACCTGGGGGCAATCCTGCGGACCGCCGATGCCGTCGCCGTTTCCGCTGTCCTGCTCAGCGATCCCATTTGCGAAATCTGGAACCCGAATGCCATCCGAGCCAGCTTGGGGGCAATTTTCCGGCTCCCCCTGGCGGTGGCCTCGGCCGAGCAATGCGTCGCCTGGCTGGAACAGCAGCGTTGCCAGATCTTGACCGCCCGCGTCGATGCCGCCGCCGACTATCGCCAAGCCCAATGGCCGAAGCGGACGGCACTGGTCGTCGGCAACGAGGCGGAGGGGCTGGGAAACTTTTGGCGGCAACCGGCCTTCGCCGGTGTCCGGCTCCCCATGCAGGGAACCGTAGACAGCCTCAATGTTTCCGTCTCCACCGCCATCCTGCTCTACCATGCCGCCGCCAGCCTCGATTGGCTGCGACTCCCTGAAAGTCTTCCCCCTCGTAAAGGCTATGGGATTGTGGACTTGTGACCAGCCATTGCGAAACGTACACTTCTCGATTCGGCATTTGGCGCGTCTCCGGGGAAAAGTACGGTTTTTCACCCTGGTAAGGGCGACGTTTGCGGCCTAGCTGCTGCTTGCCAATCGCTGATTTGAGTGACGGAAGTATTTGTTGTGATTGGATTTGAGACATTCCTCCCCTTCGGTTTTTGGCTGCTAGCGCAAGCGGAAGCTACCCAAGCGACCCCGGATAGCCCGGCGGCCGCCGCGGCGGCGAAACCGGAAGCAGCGCCCGAGTGGTGGATGATTTTTGCGAATCCACTCAACTTGATGCTGTTGGCCTTGGGCTTATTTTGGCTGATTGTCATCTTGCCGCAGCAACGATCGATGCGGGCCAAGCAATTGGCGATGCAGAAGATGTTGGATGAACTCAAGAAGAATGACCGAGTTGTCACTTCGGCAGGTATTCACGGCACCGTGGTCGCCACATCTCCAGAGTCAGGGACCGTCACCCTTCGAATCGATGATTCGACCAACGCCAGGCTCACCGTCAATCGCAACACCATCGTTCGTGTCGGCGAAGTGAACTCCAAAGAATAGATGACTGGATTCTGATCACGATGTCTTTCAATTCAATGTTTTGGTTGTTGGCTCAAGGAGCTCAACCCGACCTATTCCAAGCTCAAGCAGCGGCTGGTGAATCGACGGCCGGAACCGGTGGCGACTTTTGGAGCAACCTCCAATCGTTCGGCTACATCATCGCTGTCATCTTCGCCGTCTTCGTCCTGCCGTTCATCGTCGGACGCTGGCTGGCCCAAGCCCTCCGAATGGCCAACCATGGCGGTAAGTTCGGCTTGGTCCTGGCCTCGATCGTCGGTGGAAGCCTGATTGCGGCGGCCGTGCCGATGCGGTACGGGATCGACATCAAAGGTGGTACCAACCTCGTCTATGAACTCGATAAGAGCGTGACTGCGGGTCAAGGGCGGTCGATCAAGGCTGCGGACCTCATCCCGCGGCTTACCCAGCGTCTCAACCCCTCGGGTACCAAGGAAATTGTCATCCGTCCTAGCGGTGACGACCAGATCGAAATCATTGTCCCCGCTATCGATCAGTTGGAAATCGAGGAAATCAAGCGCAACATCCAGGAGGCGGGCATCCTGCGGTTCATGGTGCTGGCCAACCAGACCGACCATCAGGATATCATTCAAGCCGCCCGCAAGCAGTCGACGAGTGAATCGGAAACGGTTCGCTTGATGCGCGATGTGGAGACCGGCGAAGGGGATGAGAAACGCGTGGTGGGTCGCTGGCAGGGGATCGGCCGCGAGGAAAAGAGCAAGGAAGGGATCTTTCCTTACAAGATTTCCGGTAGTGGCCCCATTTACCGGGATGCCAAGACCGGTGCCCTGGTCGACAGCATTCCGGCGTTGCCCCAAGAGGAACTGGCTTTCGAGCGCTGGCTGGAAGGTCGTGGTATCAACGACCTTCAGGTCTTGGTCGCCTTGGAAAAAGGGGGAAAGCCTTATCAGGAAGTCACCGGTGACGACCTGGAGACAACCCGCCCGTCGCTTGCCAAAGACGGTTATCCCCAAGTCGAGTTCAGCATGAAGTCGGTGGGTGCCCAACGGCTTCAGAACCTGACCTATGCCATCCGACCCGACGCCTCCGGTTTCGAACGTCAACTGGCGATCGTCCTCGATGACAAGGTCCTCTCGGCCCCGAATCTGAAGGTGCCGATCAGCAAGGAAGGGGTGATTACCGGTCGGTTTACCCAAGAAGAGGTCAAGTACCTGGTCAATATCCTCGAATCTGGCGCTCTCCCGGCGACCCTCAACAAGGTGCCTATCGCCGAAAACCAGGTGGGAGCAGCGATGGGGCAGGATGCGATTGGCCGCGCTTACTTCGCTAGTATGCTGGCCTTGATCGCCACCTTCATCTTCGTCCTGCTCTACTATCGCTTTTCAGGCTTGGTTGCCTCCATCGCCTTGATCATCAACCTCCTTTTGATCATGGCGGGAATGCTGATCATCCAACAGCCGATCACCTTGGCTGGTTTGGCCGGTATCGTCCTCTCGGTTGGGATGTCGTTCGACGCCAACGTCCTGGTCTTCGAACGGATGCGTGAAGAGGTCGCCAAGAAGGCGACCGGGCGGATGGCGATCCGCAACGGTTTCGACCGCGCTTGGACCACGATTTTTGACTCGAACTTTACTACCTTGATCACGGCGGTCGTCCTTTATTGGCTCGGGAGTGACCAAGTTCGTGGTTTTGCTGTCTCGCTGATCATTGGTCTGGTTGTCAGCATGTTTACCGCCGTCTTCTGCTCGCACGTCTTGTTCGATATCGCTGAACGACTGCGGATCGTCAATTTCTCCATGGCCGATGCGATCGCTTGGGCCAGGAAGAACTTCCTCGGCGATAAGGACATCGATTTCATGGCGATGCGAAAGTATTGCTATGCCGCCTCGCTGCTGTTGATCACCATCGGTCTCATCGCCACCTTCCTCCGCGGCCGGGAAATCCTCGATATCGACTTCAACGGCGGGACTTCGGTCTCCTTCTCCGTCGATAGCCCGCTGGCAACGGATAAGGTCCGGGCCATCGTTGGCGAGATTTTCGCCAAGGATAAGAATGGCGCGCCGATCCAAACCAGCTTGACCACCGTCAAATTGCAGGGCTTTGCCGAGGATACCGTTTTCAAGCTCGACACCTCGCTGCAGGATGTTGAGGAGTTGCGCGAGCGTTTGGCGCAGGGGTTCACCACCGAAAAGGCCGGAACATCGCTGACGACTTACCACATCGATGCGACCGAACCTTCAGAAACCCGTGGTCCCGGCGAAGCGGCTCAGGTCCGCACCTCCCAGGAGATCGCCTTCTCGACCGGCAACAAAGCCAACTCGGCTAGGATCAATGGGGCTCAACTCCTCGAAGATCTCAAGAAAGCCTCGGCGGCTGCCGGCATTACCCTGGACGAAGCCCAGTTTGATATCCGACCGCTCGACGCCGAGGGCTGGACGCGCGAGTCGGTGGTTGGCTATCCGAAATGGTCGCTGACCGTTCCCCTGGATGCGGCGGCCAGCCAAAAACTCGTCGAGGGTTTGGCTACGCAAGTCAAGGAACGTCCTTACTGGCAATCGATCAGCAAGATCCAATCGCGGGTGGCTGGCCAGATGCAGCGGAGCGCTATCTTGGCCTTGCTGGTCAGTATGCTCTTCATCATCGCCTATATCTGGTTCCGTTTTCAGAATGTGGCCTATGGTTTGGCAGCGGTGATCGCTTTGGTCCACGACGTCCTCTTTACCTTGGGATGCATCGCCGTCAGCCACTGGCTCTACCAGCCGTTGCAAGCCTTGCTGATCGAAGACTTCAAGATTAGTTTGACGATCGTGGCGGCGTTCTTGACCATCATCGGCTACTCGCTGAACGATACGATTGTGGTCTTCGACCGGATCCGCGAAGTGAAAGGCAAGAGTCCGAAGCTGACGGCCGACACCATCAACGTCAGTGTCAACCAGACCTTGGGACGTACGATTTTGACGTCGTCGACCACGATTATCGCGATCCTCCTGCTCTACATATTCGGCGGCGAGGGGGTGCACAGTTTTTGCTACGCGATGCTGATCGGGATTTTGGTTGGGACCTACAGTTCGATTTTCGTCGCCGCCCCAATCCTGGTGTGGTTGTACAATCGCGAACAGAAGACCAGCCGCATCGGATCGGTCGGGTAAGTGGAAGGCTACTACCGGCTACCGCAGCATGGTTGCTAGGAGCCGTAGGAGGATCGATTGGGTCGATGAAGCTTGGGGAAATTCCCTTAAGACAGCCCTATTCATTCGGTATCCCATGGACGATGATACGATGAGGAGTTGAGACGGAGAATCCTTGGAGAGCATGGCCGTTGCCAGGTGCGAGTCTCCGGCCACTTGGATCGAAGAATAATCCTTTACGGGGTGTAGCTCAGCTTGGCTAGAGCGCTACGTTCGGGACGTAGAGGTCGCAGGTTCAAATCCTGTCACCCCGATTTTTGGCCTCCGGCCAAAAATAGAG
>JBILTQ010000016.1:0-28132 GCA_044371435.1 Pirellulaceae bacterium
GGTGCGGCCGACTCCATGATCTCTTCGGCCCAGCCGCAGGCTGCAGGGTGGGTATCCTCTCCCGCGTTGACCGTCTCGGCCACCCCCGCATCCGCGGCTACAGTCGACTGGCCGGGGTTGGCTGCCGCCGCTAAGGGAGAACTCCGCGGCGACCGCCTACCGCAACCGACGCTCGCCAAGCAAGCGGTCGTTCAAGCTGCCGACGAACTCCACGCCCTCCTGTCGACGGCTCGCGATGAACGCTACGCCAACTGGTTGGTTTTTCTGCGTTGGAACGACCTGCAGCAGCAACTCTCGGCGTCGGAAGTCGATATCGATCAACTGATCCAGATCGAACGGAACATGCGGCAGAATTACCTGGGCCTGGAATTGCCCGCCTTTACCCGCTTGCGACAAGCCATCAGCCAGTATGTGTCGGCCCTCCTTTTCGGTCAGGATCCGACGAGCGATCTTCAGGCGATCAGCCAGCGATTGGACCAGTTGGCGGCGAACCTGACCCAACCCGCTCAGGATTCCGACATGAAACGGCAGCGGGAGGCCGGGTTCGTGGCGTCGATGCTGCATCAATCGCGGCAGGCCCCTGCGTTCCTGCAGTCGGTAAGGGGACAGTTCTCCCGTCCTAATGTTCGCGTGCTGGCCTCGCGCGATTTCGTCCACCGCCGGTTCGCACGGCCGGTCTCGGAACCGAAACCGGTCGACGAAGTGATCTTGGGCACGCGGATTTTAGGCCACAGCCTGCTGTCGGGCCAAGTCACCCCTCATTTGCTCAACGACCCTCGTCAAGCATCGCTGCAACTTATCCTTCACGGGCAGTTGCACAGTCAAAACACCGGCTTGAACCGCGGCGTGAAAATCTTCACCCAAGGTGATGCGGATATCACCGCCAGCGAAAGTATCTCGCTGACCGATCGCGGCCTGATCTCGCGGGCTGATACCTCGGTTTCTGCAGCCTTGGCCTCCCGAATCACCGGTATCGATCACCGACTGCGGCTGGTCGAACGCATCGCTTCGAAGAAAGCTGCGCAACAAAAACCGATGGCGGATGCCATCGCCCGCAGCAAGCTGGAGCGTCGAGTCGCCAACGAGTTTCATCAGCAACTGCTGGCACAGCTCGAGGAAACCAATCGGACGCTCCAAGACCAAAGTCAGCCTCCAGCCTTGTCGCGATTGGGGTTGGCGTCCCCCAAACGCACCAGCTGGAGTTCTAGCGATTATCTAGCGGTGCTTTGGCAGCAGCAGGCCGAGGACCAGTTGGCGGCACCCGCTTCCTGCCCGTTGGTGGTGCAGCCGCAAGGTTTGACGATCCAAGTCCATCAATCGTTGATCACCAATCTCCTCGATCCGGTGATCGGTGGCCGGGTGATTCGCAACCGGGACCTCGACGACTGGGCAATCCAATTCAAGCAGACCCCTTCCGAAGAGTTGAAGAAGGAAGCCGCCGGGGAAGCCTGGTCGATCGCCATGGCTGGTTATCATCCGGTGGAAGTGGAATTCGACGATCAGAAAGTCTACTTCCGCATCCGCACCACCAAACTCGACCGTGGCGACCAGGCGCTGGAGCAGAAGGCGATCATCGAGGCGGCCTATGCGGTCGAACTCCAGGGGGGAGCCCTCCAATTGCGGCGTCAGGGCGGGGTCAAGATCGAGTTCAGCGGCGAACTCCAGCGGGGCTTGCGAGCAGTGACGCTTCGCAGTTTCCTCAAGAATAAATTCGATACGGTATTTAAAGAGGAACTGCTCGAGCAGCCGGTGCGGCTGAGCGATCGTCTGCCGGCGAATGCCCCCGACTTGGAGATCGTGGAGGTGCAAATGGATGACGGTTGGCTGCAAGCCACCTTGATGTAGTCATGTTGCATCTACGGACGGTTTCGAATCAGCGTTGGCTGCGTCAGGTCGATGAGGCACTCGACGAAATCCTGATCGATCACGCCCACTGCGAACATAAAGCGGCAGCGACCGCTATGAGTTTGCTGGGGGCTTACATCGACCGCGAGGAACTCTGCCGTGAGATGACGGTGATCATTCAGGAAGAGCTGGATCATTTCCATCAGGTGGTCGCCGTGTTGCAACGCCGAGGCATCACCTTTCGCCGGCAGGCTCCTGGTCATTATGGGAGCGCCTTGCATGCCTTGGTGCGAGCGCAGGAACCTTTTCGAGCCGTCGATCGTTTATTGATCGCAGGTCTGATCGAGGCCCGTTCCTGCGAGCGCTTCTATCTGTTGCGGAAGCATGTGACCGATCCCGAATTGGCTGTTTTCTACGGATCGCTCTTTGAATCGGAAGCCAGACATCACAGCACCTACCTGCGACTAGCCCGTGGGTTTCAGCCCGAGGCCCAAGTCCGCTCGCGGCTACAAGAACTTGCCGAAGCCGAAGCGGCCATCATTGAACGGGGTTGTGAGCGGCCGCGGATGCACAGTTAAGGCTGGGTTCGCGTCGAGCCAGTCCTGTTGGTCGGCGATGGCTGCTCGAAGCGTCGTCTGCAGCTATCGACCGCCCCATGCCAGCCCAAGGGACCGAGCTTCGCCGGCCTCTGGTGGTGGCGAGGGGCCCCGATAAGTGGATCGCAGAGAGGCTGCCAGGTTTTCGGATGACGTAGCCATCCGCGATTGCGACGTCTTCCCCCTGGCCTGGAAATAGCCACCTCTAGCTGACGACTGAAGGCTGGTCGCTATACTTGAAGCACGATGCTCACTCTCTGGCTTGTCTTGGCAACCGTCGTTCCCTCCTTCCTGATCAGCCTCGGTGTGGTCGCGGGGGTGCGTTGGCTGGCTCCTCGCTGGAAATTGATGGATAAGCCCAACGCCCGCAAGGTGCATGCATCTCCCATCCCACTCGGGGGCGGGCTGGGTATTTGGGCTGGCCTCATCGGTTGCTTTGCTTTGGGAAGCTTGTGGGTGCTCAGCCTCTCCCCCACCGCCTTGCCGGAGGAATTAGCCGGGTATCGGCCAGGCTTGCTGGCCAAGCTCGGTGATCTGTGGTGGCTACTGGCCGGAGGGACCCTCTTGATGCTTCTCGGTTTAGCCGACGACCGCTTTGGGTTGGGTTGGAAGGTACGCTTGCTGATCGAAACGATGGTGGCTGCCGGAGTGGTGTTTGGTTTAGGGTTGCAACTGACCGCCATCATCGAAAGCCGCTGGCTAACCTCCATCCTCAGTATCTGGTGGATCGTGGCGCTCATCAATTCCTTCAATATGCTGGATAACATGGATGGTTTGAGCGGCGGGGTAGCCCTCATCGCCGCATTGATCCTGGCGGTGATGTTGCTGGGGCAACCCGACCCGGCTCATCAACAACCACAGGTATTCGTCGCCTCGCTGTTGCTGGTCCTCTGCGGAGCCCTGCTGGGTTTCCTGGTGCACAACTGGCCGCCGGCCCGAATTTTCATGGGGGATGCCGGCAGTTATTTGGTGGGTTATTGGATCGCGGTGGCGACGCTGTTGACAACCTACACTGGCTATCGCAGTTCGCAACCGCACGCCATCATCGCCCCGCTCTGTATTTTGGCGATCCCGTTGTATGACATGATCAGCGTGATCCTGATTCGCCTGTGGGAAGGCCGCAGCCCCTTCGAAGCGGATCGTCGTCATTTTTCCCATCGGCTTGTCGAGCTCGGTCTTAGCAAAAAGCAAGCCGTCCTCACCATCTACCTGGCGACGATGACTTGCGGCTTGTCCGCCCTGCTGCTCAATCGAACCGATCGGGTGGGGGCATGGATCATCGTCTTGATGGTCCTCGCGATCCTGGGGTTGATCGCCGTCCTGGAGAGCTTGTCGAGGAAGAAGGATGCCTAGCCTCAACCCCTCGCGTCCCCATCCAACCTCGGTCCTGTTGAGCGGCGTTTACTTCCTGGTGGGGGCCGTGTTGGTTTTAGGGCAATGCGTGCCGAGCATCACGCATGAGGTAGCGACCGGGGAAAGCTTGCCGCAAATTCTCCTTTGGTTGCTTGCGATCGCTTTGCTCAGCACCGACCGGCTGGTCACCAGCTATGCGTCTCGGCCGGGACTTGCGTCTAGCGCTGAGGCAGACGACGCCGATCCCACCGGTTGGCCCCGGTCGCCTGTTGGTTGGTTGACCTTAGCCTTTGTGGCCAGCTTGGTTTGTGCCACCTGGTCCGTCCGTGAGCATGGAAACTACCGTTTTGCGATCAACAGTGCCTGGCAATGGCTAACGCTGCCGGTGGCGGTCCTCCTTTTGTATCGGATCATGGTCGTTTGGCGGATGGCTCGCCTGCTGTTTGCCTTGATGTTGGCCCTTGCCTGGTTTTCTGCTTTCTCCGGAATCTATCAAGTCACGGTAAGCCTACCAGCCGACCGCGCGGCGTTTCGTGAGAACCCGGTGGCGACCTTGCGCCAGCATGGCATCGAGGCCGCGCCCGGCACGGCCCTCTACCAGCAGTTTGAAAGTCGGCTACAGGATGGGACGCCGACTGGCCCCTTTGCGTTGACCAACTCGCTGGCCGGTTTCCTGTTACCTTGGATGGTGATCCTGGTTGGACTGGGTTTGCGTCGCGATCTGTGGCGGTCAGCTCCCTGGCGAGTACTGCTCGGCATCGCCGTCTTCGGCTGCATGGGTTGGTGTTTGATCTGGACCAAGAGTCGCACCGCGTGGTTAGGGTTATTGTTCGGGATCAGTTGGGTCATCATCGGCAACGCTTTCATCCAACAACGCTTCGCGTGGAGACAGTGGCGCGAGCTTGGTTGGCGATTGTTGCTGCCGCGTTGCCTGCTCGGCCTGCTGACGTTAGGTTTCCTGCTGTTGCTCATTCAGTTATGGGATCCCAGGATTCTCTCCGAAGCCACCCGTTCGCTCGCCTTTCGCGGCGAGTACTGGCGAGCCACCCTCGGCATGGTCCTCGAGCATCCCTGGCTGGGGGTGGGACCCGGGAATTTCCAAGCCTATTACGCAGCCTACAAACCGCTCTTGGCATCGGAAACGGTGGTCGATCCCCATAACTTTCTCCTGGAAACCACCGCCGTCGCCGGCCTCCCCTGCGGTTTGGCGGTCGTCGGGATGATCGCCTGGCTGGGGTGGCGAACCGTACAGTTCTGGCGCACGGCGGCTTCGCTCCCGGGGCGAACGGCGGAGCCTTCCCAAGCTGAACCGCCGCGTCGCTTCCTCGCCAGGAAGACCGCCAAAACGACAGCCGCTTTCTATCTGGGGGCGTTGGTCGGTGGCCTTGCCTTGTGGTTATCACAAGGGGCCTTGGGAGTGGCCCCCGAGGTTCAGCCGTTGCTGCTGGCGTTTCCCTTCATCGTTGGTTTCTTGATGGCCGATTTCCTGATGACGTTGGAGCGGCCCCCCACCCTTATCGAATCCAAGCCGCTGGTGATCGCCATCAGTGGCGGCCTGCTGGCGCTGGGCTGCCACCTGCTAGCCTCCAGTGGATGGATGACGCCCGGAATCGCTAATTCGATAGCGGTCTTGGTGGCCGGCCTGCTGAGTACTTTTCGTCGCTCGACCACGGATCGAGATGCCGATGAAGAACGCCCGCGGGAACTCGCCATGCCGCTCGTGGACAACGATTTTCGTTCACGATTCTGGCGATGGGGCGGGGCCATCATCGCCTGGGGAATGCTGGGCCTCTTCTACGGCACCGCTTGGTGGCCTCGGCAACAAACCTTGCTGGTTGAAAATGCCATCGCTCGCGAAGGTTTGGATGAGGCGAGGGCCAAGGCCATGATCGCCGCGGATCGCTGGAACCCGACCGCTCATCGCTGGTATTGCGAGGCGATGTTCGCCGGAATCCCTTCACCCGCCGCTGGAAACGCGGACGTCCGCCAGGGAGAACTCTCGCGATTTCGCCAGGCGATGGAAGGCTTCTTGGACAGCGATCGAGCGCATCACTTGGCCTGGGCTCAAGCCGGTACGTGGGAATTGGGTTTGTCCTACAACGAGCCAAACTCGCTGCATTTGGCGATGCATGCTTACGAAGAAGCGGCACGGCGTGCCCCCGGCGATATTGGCCTGCTCACCCAGGTAGCGCTGATCGCATGGTTGCTCGAAGACCAAGCCAAGCTTCGGGATTACCTGCAGCGGGTAGACTGGATAGACACGAATACGGTCCACCAGGATCGGAGATTAGGAGCCGCGATCATCTACTGGCCGACGTCGGTCGGCCCTTCCTCGACGCGCATGTTACCCGAGGCCTGGCGGGATGTCCGGCAAACCCAGGACCTTCCTGCGGGTTGGGTGCGGGCCGAACCAGTCGCTCGCTTCCTGCATCTTCAAGTAGACTCGCGATGAGACCGGCATTGACGCCAGGGAAACGATCGCAGCCCGAACGATCGGCTGAAATCTTCCCCCCTCACTCCATTCCCCTGCCTGGGCTGGGCTCGGTAAGCCTCCCCGATTCAACCCACATCCTTCGGTAAGCTTGCTCGAGTTTTCTGGCGAAGGCCCGCGGGTCGTACAAGGAGGTGCGCTGGAGATTCGTCGCCAGTCGCTGATGCAAGGTTCGTCGCCAGTCATCATCCATGACCAGACGGCGGAGAATGTGCTCATAGCCCGTCGCTGTCTGGGAAATGCATTCCGGTAGGCCGACCTCGCGCAACAAACTTCCGGCGACGCGCGAGGCGAAAGCTTCGCCGCTCCAAGTCACGACCGGCACCCCCATCCGCAGCGCCTCGCTGGCCGTGGTGTGCGCATTGCAGGGAAAGGTATCGACAAACAGGTCGGCTAGTCGCAAACGGGCCAGATGGAGCGGATGAGGCACGCGAGCCGCAAAAACCAGTCGTTCGACCGGAACGCCTCGTTGCACCGCTGCTTGCTGCAGGTTGCGTTTCACCATCGGATTGTCCTCCAGCAACCACAGGACGCTGGCGGGAACGTCGCGAAGGAGACGCATCCAGATATCGAAAACCCAAGGGGTCAACTTGAACGGTTGGTGGAAAGCGCACAAGACGATCGCCTCTTCCGACAAGCCTACTTCAACGCGTTTGGGCACCTGGGGAGCGATCTCCAACTGCCGGCAATTCACCTGATAACAACCCGGTAACGTTACCAACTTCTCTTGATAACAGGCTTGTCGATCGGGCGGCACGACAACATCATCGACAAGGATATAGTCGATGAAATCAGCCCCCATCGTTCCTGGAAAACCGAGGTAGTTCACCTGGATCCTGGCGGGGCGCAAGGCGAGGATTTCGGGCCGAGCATGATCGGTGTAACCTTTGAGATCGACCAGGATATCGATCTTGTCGCCTTGGATCATCTCGGCTGCTTGCCGATGCGAGCAGTCGCCGAGCTCGCGAAAGCCGTCGACGCTTTGCTCGATGCGTTGCCGCAACGGGCTGCGATCTTCGGGACCGAAACTGTACGCCCACACCGCGACTTGCCGGCGATCGTGTTCCGCAAAAAGATCCCCGATGAGCCAGGAGGTCGCATGCTGGCCAAAATCAGCAGAGAGGTAGCCGATCCGCAAGGGTCGCCCTTCATCGCCATCATCGCCGCCCGTCACTGCCGTTGGCTTGGCCGCCGTTCCCTGCCGGTGGGATCCGCCCGCGATGCGCTGCGCCCAATTCCGAGCCACCCGCCACTGCTGCCTCGAGCTCGTGGGTTCGGTCAGGCAGATAAACCAGAAGGGAGGAAGCCATCGCTGGTCGGGAGAATTTTCCAGCTGCTCGACCGCGTCCAGGATCTGACGATTCAATTCGGCTAACCGCTCCCAGGCACATACCCATTGCAATTGGTGTGCGAAGGCGATCGCCACCTCGACCGACTCGGGAGCCAGTTGCCGCGCCCGCTCATACCAAACGATCGCCTGCTGGTGGTCGGCACCTGCCTGACAAACCATCGCCAGGTTCATCGTCGCCTGCAAGTACTGTGGTCGATAATGCAACGCCTGTGCCAGGGCTTCGATCGCCTCGGACCAGCGCCCCTCTTCAAAGTAGATCTTACCCAACTGGTTGTGGGCTTCGGCTTGTGTCGGCGCGATGACGAGCGACTGCTGCAAGGCATTCTTGGCCGCCGATTTTTCCCCCAACGCGTCGTAGGCTAAGCCGAGATGGTAGTAGGCCCGAGCGTCCGCGGGATGGGAACTCAGCAGTCGCCGCAGGACATCGATCGACGACGGCCAGGCTTGCAGGTTTTGATAGACCACCGCCAGGTTGTTCATCGCCTCGGCATGGTTCGGTTGCAAGTCGATCGCCCGCTGCAAGACCGGGACGGCATCGCGACTGCGTCCGCCAGCGTGCAGGATATGCCCCCAATTGCTATACAACTGAGGAGAGCGAGGTGCCAAGCGGACCGCCTGCTCCATGACCGCGCAGGCTTCCTCGAAACGACCGAGTCGGCTGAGCACCAACCCGAGGTTGGAATAGAAATCAGCCTCCTGCGGTGCCGCTTGAATCGATTTCCACAACCACTCCAGGGCGGCTACCTCGTGACCAGCTTGTATCGCCAGCAACCCCAATCGATGCAAGGCTAGGGGCTGGTCGGGAACCACCGCCAGGATCTGCCGGTACAACCTGTCCGCTTCCGCTAGCTCCCCGCGTTGTTGCCACTGCAAGGCTGCTTGCAACTGGGCGTCGATATCAACTCGGCGATTTGCTTGATCCATCCTATCGCTTCCAGCTATCAGGCCATCCTGCAGTCGGCGAGTTCCGATCGACGGATGGCTGCGAAGCACTCGGGTAAACAGCCTGTCGGTGATCCATGATCCTTGGACGCAGGCGACTCGCCTGCCTAACACCTGTCGATATCGGTAACCGTCTTGGCCCGAAGGACGCTTCGCACTACGGAAACCGACTCCCTTTACCGAAATCCGCCACCTTCGCTGAACATCCCGTATGGTAGCGGTTTTTGAAGCGACGTGGGGTCATCCCCATCGTTTCGCGAAACTGCCGAGTGAACGCGCTTTGGTCGCAGAAGCCAAGCTTATCAGCGATGACGGCCAAGGGTAAATCGCTTTCGGTCAACAATTTGCAAGCCGATTGGATCCGCATCCGCACCATAAACTGCTGCACGTTCATTCCCAGCGTTTTGACAAACCGCCGATGCAATTGACGCGTGGAGATGGAAAAATGCTTGGCCACTTGCTCGACGGTCAGGTTTTCCCGATGGTGCTCGCCGATATAGTCGACCATGGCGCTGACTTGGGCCAACGGCAGGTCCATCAGCGGTTGCCCATCGAAGTTCGTCACCGTTCCCATCACGCCGATAAGCGCACCGCCAGGCCCGAAAATCGGTAGCTTGTTGGTCACAAACCAATCCAGCAACCCCTCATCGGTGAACCATATCTCAACCCGATTTGTCAATGGTTTGCCCGATGCCAAAACCTTTCGATCATCGGCGACAAAGCGATCGGCCAGGTGTGCCGGAAAAAAATCGTAGTCGCTCTTGCCGATGATTTCCGCTTCCTCCTTGGCGCGAAAACGACGGACGATCCCCGGACTGGCCGCGATCATACGGCTGCGGCGATCCTTGACGAAAAAATGGATATTCGGCAAAAACTCGAACAAGCGTTCGAACTGCTGGGTACATCCCATCTTTTGAAAAAAACGCCGTTTTTCTGCAAGCACCATTCACCCCCGACGCCCGCCGACAGCGGGCGTGTCCGATTTTTAATAAAACAGGTCTTAAGGCTACAATACACCGCAACCCGCTTCCAAGACAATCAAGGCATCGGATGGGATCGGTTAGCAGCCCGACCAGCTTCTGCTACACTGGGCCCCAACCACCCACGTTCCTCCCTCACTGTTCACGGAATCAGCCATGTTGCTACGCTTCCTCTCCCTTGCCGGTTGCTGGTGCCTCCTCATCGGCGAACTTCGGGCGGCCGGCCTCTCCCTGGAAAAAGGGGATCACCTGTGTTTGATCGGCAATGCCCTAGGTGAAGGGCTGCAGCACCACAACCAATGGGAAACGCTGCTGCATCAGCGTTTTCCGCGACATGAATTGGTCGTCCGCAATCTTTGCTTCCCGGGCGATGAAGCGTTCCTGCGACTCCGTTCGGAGAACTTTGGTGAGCCTGACGTTCATTTGCGATTCAGCCGGGCCTCGGTGGTCTTGATGTTCTTCGGTTTGAATGAATCGTTCGCCGGGGAGGCGGGTTTGGCGGCATTCGCAGCGGACATGACCAAACTCGTCGAACAGACGAAACTAAACAAGTACGACGATCGCGGACCGCCGCGAATTGTCCTGGTGTCGCCGATCGCCTTCGAAAATACCGGCGATCCCAATCTTCCCGACGGTCGTGAACACAACGCTCGGTTGCAGTTGTACACCTCTGCCTTGCAAGGTGTGGCCGAGGCCACGGGCGTTTCCTTCGCCGATGTTTTCACCCCAACCTTGCGGCTCTTCGAAGCATCGAGCGAGCGGTTGACGATGAACGGTGTTCATCTCAATGCTCGCGGTTACGCCGCCTTCGGCCCGCTGTTCAACCAGGCATTGTTTGGCACCCCCGAATCGGCCGAGAGCGACGTTGCGTTGCAGCGGATCGTCGACGACAAAAACTTTCATTGGTGGCATCGGTACCGAGCTGTCAACGGTTATTCGATCTATGGAACCCGCGGCGAGGCCGGTTCTGACGGGACTTATCGCAATCGGGAAGTGATGGAACGCGAACGAGAGATCCTCGATCAGATGACCGCCAATCGCGATGCGCGGATCTGGACGATAGCCGCGGGCCTGCCGGTCAGCGGTCCGATCGATGACAGCAATACCCTGCCGTTTATCGTCCCCAAGACCAATGTCGGGATCAAGGACGACCCGAATGCCAAGAACGGCAAACTGGGGTCGCTCGACTACCTCCGTGCCGAGGAGCAGCAAAAATTGTTCAAACTCGCCCCAGGCTACCAGATCGACCTGGTGGCGTCCGAGGAACAGTTCCCCGAGCTGGCCAATCCCGTTGCTCTGAACTTCGATAGCCGCGGGCGGCTTTGGGTGGCCACCATGCCCTCCTACCCACACTGGCAACCCAAGACCCCGATGGACGACAAACTGCTGATCCTCGAAGACCAGGATCAAGACGGACGCGCCGATAGTTGCCAGGTGTTCGCCGGCGGCTTGCATCAGCCGACCGGATTCGAATTAGGGCATGGCGGTGTCTTCGTGGCGCAGCAACCCGACATCCTCTTTTTAAAGGACCGCGACGGCGATGACCGCGAGGATTTTCGCGAACGGCGGCTCTTCGGCTTCGACTCCGCCGATTCGCATCATGGCTTGGCAGCTTTCCGTTGGGGGCCCGATGGGGGGCTATATTTTCAGGAAGGGACCTTCAAATATTCGCAGGTTGAATCGGCTTATGGCTTGAAGCGTCTGGCGGAAGGTGGGATCTGGCGATATGACCCGCGCACCGAACGTTTTTCCATCCATGCCAACTTCGCCTTTTCGAACCCGTGGGGGCATGTCTTCGATCGCTGGGGGCAGGACTTCATCGGCGATGCCTCGCCCGGTTTCAGCTACTGGGCTGCCCCGATTACCGGGCGCCTCGATTATCCGTTGAAGCATCCTGGCGGCTCGCAACACAAGCGGGTGTCCAAAATGTTTGGTGGCGACCCGGATTATCAATTCCCCACCTTTTATCCCAAACGTACCCGGCCGCTGGGTGGCTGTGAAATCGTTTCCAGCCGCCACTTCCCGGAGGAAGTCCAAGGAAACTGGCTGGTCACCAACTGCATCACCGACCGCGCCGTGCTGAACCACACCATCACCGAGCGGGGGTCGGGATATGTCGGTCAAGAGGTACCGGCGATTGTTTCATGCGACGACGGGAACTTCCGTCCAGTCGATGCGCAATTCGCACCCGACGGGACCCTCTACATCGTCGACTGGCACAACGCTCTCATCGGACACTTGCAACACAACCTCCGCGAGCCCAACCGCGATCACAGCCATGGCCGTATTTGGCGGGTCAGCTATCCTGGACGTCCGCGCGTCGAACCGGCAAAGATCCATGGTCAATCCGTCGCCCAGTTGCTTGAGTTGCTCAGGTCCCCCGAGAACAACACGCGGTACCGGGCTCGTCGCGAGCTGAACGAACGCCCCTCGGCCGAAGTGGTCCAAGCTTTGTCGGCCTGGGTTGCCAGCCTCGCACAGCAGGACCAAGCTGACGAGCATGCTTTGCTGGAAGCGTTGTGGGTCTATCAAGGCCACCATGTCATCGAAGCGGAGTTGCTGCAACGCTTGTTGGAGGCCCAAGACCATCGCGCCCGGGCGGCAGCGGTTCGAGCCCTCTCGTTCTGGATCGACGAACTGCCGAAAGCCCTGGATTGGCTCGAAGCCCGCGTGGCCGACCCGCATCCGCTGGTTCGGCTGGAAGCCACGCGTGCCTTGAGTTTTTCCCAAGGGGATCGAGCGGCAGAGTTAGCCTTACGCGTCCTTGCCAAAGAGCCCGATGATGCGATCCGCTACACGGTCACCGAGACGCTCCGCGTTTTGACCCCCACCCGGCTCTTCCTGGACATGCCGCCGTCGGTAGTCGCTTTTCAGCTCAACCGGCTAAGCAACAAGGAACTGATCAGCGCATCGATGTCGTCGCGCGACCGGCTGTCGCTACCGGTCCTTCGAGCGGTCTTAACCCGGCCTGGCCTGACGACTTCCCAACGCCAGCAAGCCCTTCAGCGTCTGGCCGAGCTGACGGGTAATAATCCGGTGGCTGAAATCCTCGAGGTGATGGTCGAGCTCGATCGGGACGCCTCGCAGAAAGGCTCGACCCTCGAGCCAACCGCCGACCAGTTGCTGAGCGTGCTGCTGGAGCAACCTGCGAGTCTCTTGGCCGACCAGCAAACGCTGTTGAGCGAAGCGTCGCGTTCCGACAAACCCCACGTGCGTCGAGCGGCTTTTGCCGGGTTGATCCGGAGTGGGCAAGGCCAAGCGGCGAAGCCTTCGCTGGAAAATAGTGGATCCCTCGCTGATTGGTTGCGGGCCATGGCGGCCGTTCCCGACAACGCCGCGAGGGCAGCGCTGCGAGCCGAGGTCATCTCGACGCTCGAAGGCTCGAAGGACGATGCGGTGCGTCAAGCGGCCGTGGCTGCCCTGGCCACGATCCCGACGGAACCACAGGATACTTTCCGCCGCGTCTCCGCCTTGATCCAGCAACCGGCCCTGCGAACCGCCGCCGTCCGCGCGTTGCTCTCGCTCCCGGAGGAGGTCGCCGATCCGGCGACGAGCCGAAAGCTCCTGCAATTCCTGGTGAAGTTCCTCGAGAATACCAAACCGGCGAACCGTACTGAGCCGGAAGCCATGGCCGCCATGCAGTTGTGCCAGCGATTGCTCGCTAAATTACCCGGCTCGGCTGCCGAGGGTTTGGCGGAGCGGCTGCAAGCGGTCCAGGTCCAAGTCGTCGATCTCCGTGCCGTCGAAGAGCAGATGCGTTATGACGTTACCTACTTTGCCGTCGAAGCTGGACGCGAAGTCCAGATCGTCTTCCACAACGACGACGTGATGCCTCATAACCTGGTAGTGACCGAACCCGGGGCTTTGCGTCAAGTCGCCGAAGAGGGGCTGGCGGCTGGTACCAGCGGTGGTTGGCAGAAGAAAGCCTATGTCCCGAAATCGAAAAGCGTCCTCTTCGCTACCGACATGGTCCCCGCCTTCGCCACGACGCGTCTTACCTTTACTGCTCCGAAAACTCCAGGGGAATATCCCTATGTCTGCACCTTCCCTCAACATTGGATGCGGATGTATGGGGTGATGGTCGTGGTCGATGACCTCAAGCTGTGGCAGAAAAATCCAGTGAAACCCAAGGATCCGATCGGCAACAACCGGTCGTTCGTAAAAAACTGGCAGGTCGAGGATCTACAAATCGAACTGGAAGCTGGCATGCGCGGGCGCAATCCTGAAATCGGCAAGAAACTCTTCACCGAAGCAACTTGCGCTGGTTGCCATCAAATCCAGGGACAGGGTGGTAGGATCGGTCCGGAATTGACCGGGGTCTTCCAGAAATGGAAAGGGGATCGGGTTGCCCTCTTGCGTGAAGTGATCGATCCTTCCCACAAGATCGATGACAAGTACGCCATGCGTCGAATCCTCACGGTCGACGGGCAAACCTTATCCGGTATCGTGATCGCCGAGGATAAAAATGCGGTGTCGATCCTGGCTAGCCAAGAGGCCACGCTGCCGACGGTGATTGCCCGGGCGGATATCGAGGAGATGAATACCTCGAAAGTTTCGATGATGCCCAAAGCCCTGCTCGATCAGTACACCCAAGACGAAATTTTTGAAATACTGGCTTATCTCGAATCGGTATCGCGGTCAGCCACAGCTTCGGAATGAGCCAACGAAAGGTCTAGATTTTCATGGAAAGACGGCGTCTCGGTCGGACCGACATGGACCTTACCGTCCTGTCGTATGGAGCTTCCTCGATTGGGCAGGAGTTTCGTGGAGTGGACCTCGAGCAAGCCATGCGGAGCGTCCGCGTTGCTTTTGACCTCGGGATGAATCTCTTCGATACCTCTCCGTTTTACGGACGCGGGATGAGCGAGGTTTTGCTCGGGAGAATCCTGCCGGATTTCCCGCGCGAACGATACTTCCTACAAACGAAGCTGGGACGTTACACGGTGAAGCATTTCGACTTCAGCGCGCGGCGGGTAGCGGAGAGTGTGGATGTCTCGCTGGAAAGGATGAAGGTCGATTATCTGGACGTGGTGCTCTGCCATGACCTCGAATTCGTCGATATGTCGCAGATCGTCGAGGAGACCATCCCCGCCTTGCGCAAGCAAGTCGAACTCGGTAAAGTCCGCTACATCGGGGTGAGTGGCTATCCGATGAAGCTTTTCAAGTACGTTATCGAGCGCGCGGATATCGACGTGATCCTGACCTACGGCCATTATTCACTGCAGAACGACATGGCGCTCGAGTTGGTGCCCTTATGTCAAGCCAAGGGGATCGGGATCATGAACGCAGCCCCTTTCGGTGCGCGGTTGCTCACCAACGATCCGTTGCCGCCTTGGCATAAAGCCGCTCCGGTCATTCGCCAGACGGCCAAGCAGGCGGCCGACCATTGCGCCCAGCGCGGCGTGGATATCGCGCAACTCGCTTTGCAATTCGCCATCGCCAACCCACTCTTCGCCACTTGCATCTCCGGATCGGCGAACCCGCAGCGGGTCGCTCAATGGGTCGAATGGGCAAACCAACCGCTCGATGCGACCCTGCTGGCCGAAGTCCAAGCCATCCTGCGCCCGATCCACAATTGGTTCTACTTCGAGGGGCTTCGGGAAAACAACGATCCCCCCGTCAATTCGATCGCTCCCGCCTGCTAGGTAACGAGACCGCCACCATGAAGGCTATTCGCCTGGACGAACCCCGGACTTTTTCGCAAATTGAGGTCGAGGAACCTTCGGCCCCCGGACCGAACCAGGCCCTGGTGCGCACCCATCGGATGGGGATCTGCGGCACCGATTACAGCGGCTACCTCGGCAAAATGCCGTTCTTTCGCTACCCGCGGATCCCCGGGCATGAATTGGGAGTCGAGGTCCTGGCGGTCGGATCCGACGTGCAGCACCTGCGCCCCGGAGATCGCTGCAGCGTCGAACCGTACATGAACTGCGGAGGGTGCTATGCCTGCCGCCGTCATCGGCCGAATTGTTGCGAAAAATTGGATGTCATCGGCGTGATGATCGATGGCGGGTTGCGAGAACGCTTTCTGATTCGAGCCGACAAATTGCATCCATCCGCGCTGCTTCACTACGACCAATTGGCCTTAGTCGAGACCTTGGCTATCGGCTGCCATGCCAATGATCGCGGTGGTGCCAGCGCCGAAGATAAGGTCTTGATCATCGGGGCTGGCCCCATCGGTTTGGCGACCCTCGAGTTTACGCGATTGACGGGGGCTACCATCACCGTCATGGATATGGTGGAAAAACGTCTGGCCTTTTGCCGCACGCAGTACGGCGTCCCGCACACTATTCAGTATGCGGGCGACGATCAGGAATTGACCCAGATGCGGGAAATCACCGACGGGGAACTCTATGAGGTGGTTATCGACGCTACCGGTAATCAGCATTCGATGTCGAAAGCCTTGCGTTATGTGGCTCAAGGTGGAAGCTTGGTCTACGTTGGGATCACCACTGGCGACATCACCTTCCCCCATCCCATCTTGCATCGTCCCGAGATCACCCTCCGCGGCTCGCGAAACGCCCTCCCGTCGGATTTTCCGCGCATCCTTCGGTTGATTGAAGACGGGACCATCGACACCCGCCCTTGGATTACCCATCGTACGGATTTCGCCAACGTCATCGCCGATTTTCCTGCCCTCTGCCATCCGGAATCGGGTGTCATCAAAGCTGTGATTGAAGTCTCATGATCCTATCCGCTGTCACCGTCAGCCTGGTTCCCGAGGCTCGAGGCGGGCCCTTCATTTTCTGGGATGATTTGGAAGCCGCCTGCGCCTCGGCATCACGGTTGGGCTTTGATGCCATCGAGCTCTTTGCCCCTTCGGCTTCCGAAGTTGCCGTAGCGGAACTCGATGGCTTGTTGACCCGATATCGCTTGCGACTCGCGGCGGTAGGCACCGGCGCCGGGATGGTCAAGCATCGGCTCAGCCTAACCGATCCGGATGCTGAGCGGCGAAAGCAAGCCCGTCTCTTTGCCGGCAGCCTGATCGAGTTCGGGAGTCATTTCGGGGCCCCGGCTATCATTGGTTCCATGCAGGGACGCTGTGCTACCCCCGCGGATCGCCCGCAAGCCCTGGCCTGGCTGCGAGACGCACTGGAAGAACTCGGGCAATTGGCCCAACAGCGCGGAAGCAAACTCATTTTCGAGCCGGTCAATCGCTATGAAACCAACCTGATCAATTCCATCGTCGATGGGGCAGCCTTCGTCCAATCCCTGTCGCTGTCGAATGTTGGGGTCCTAGCGGATCTTTTCCATATGAACATCGAGGAGTCCTCGCTGGAGCAAGCCATTCGGCAGGTGGGAAAGAGTATCGCCCATGTACATTTTGCCGATTCCAATCGTCGACCGGCCGGCAATGGGCATACCGACTTCCCGAAGGTCATCGCCGCCCTCCGCGAGATCGGTTATCACGGCTATCTGTCGGCGGAAGCCTTGGCCTGGCCCGATTCGGAGACGGCTGCGGCCACAACGATCCACACCTTCAAACAACTCATCTCCTGAAGATCCACCATGACTGTTTCCGCCTCGCTAACCCCGCAAACCCTCGGACTCCAGCCTAGTTTTGGGTTTGGCGACCGTACCGGACTGGCTACTGCCGGTCATGTGGCTGCCATGCTTCGATCGGGTCACGGCATCAGCCCGATCTTCCCGCAACAATCGATCCGCGAAATGGCTCGTACCCAGCGAACCCCGCGTCAAGTCATGGATGATGCGATGCAGGCGGCTCGTCAGGCTGGTTGGACGAGGTCGATCGGGGCCGATGCCGATCACCTCAAGACGACCGCCGACGTGGATGTGACCGCTGCCGTCGGCTTCACCTTCTACACCATCGATCCCTCGGGCGCCGTCGATCAGCAGGCAGACAATTACGATGAGGCTACCCTTCAGCAGAAATTTTTGCTGGCACAAGCCCATGCTCCGTGGTTCGAAAGCTATGTCGGCAAGGAGTATCGTTTGCCCCATGGTGGTCGGTTGCAACTGGATAAACTCAGTTGCATGCGGGCAGCCGTCAAATATGGGGCCGCCATCCAGCATGCCATCCACCTGTCCAACTATATCCGCCAGGTTCACGAAACCGCCCAACGCGACTTTGAAATCGAGCTTTCCGTCGACGAAACCGAACAACCGACCACGTTAGCCGAGCATTTCATCATCGCGGACCAATGCCTCCGCGGCGGGATGAAACTAGTCAGTCTGGCTCCGCGATTCATCGGCGAACTGGAGAAAGGTGTCGATTACATAGGGGATGTTGCGGCCTGCGAAGCCTCCCTGGCCGACCATGCCGCCATCGCCAAAATGCTGGGGCCTTACAAACTGAGCCTGCATTCGGGTTCGGATAAACTTTCGATTTACCCGGCCTTGGCTCGAGCGACCGCAGGCTTGTTTCACGTCAAGACCGCCGGCACCAGCTACCTGGAAGCCCTGCGGGTGGTAGCCCGGCATGAGGCTTCGCTTTTCCGCCGTATCATCGCCTTTGCGCGGCAGTGCTATGACCGCGACAAAGCCACCTACCATGTCTCCGCCACCCTGGCCGGCGTCCCCTCGCCTGAGACCATCGGCGATATCCATCAACTCGAAGGACTTTACCTCGAGCGTTGGGAGACCGTCGCGCCCGGTCTTGGCTTCACCGCCCCCGGCCGCCAGATCCTACACTGTACGTTTGGCTCCGTCCTTACCGACCCGCAGTTGGGCCAAGCCCTTCGCGATGTTTTGCAAACCCACCCCGAGACGTACCAAGAAGTCCTGGCCGATCATTTTAGTCGGCACTTAACCTCATTGGCTCAAGGAATGCCCTGATATGCTGAAGCATCAACTGATACATCCCGAGATCAATCAAATCCTCGGGGGAGCCGGCCACCACTCCAAAATCCTGATCGCCGATGGCAACTATCCAGCCACCTCGAAACTGGGCCCCAACGCCCGCGTCGTCCACTTGAATCTGATGCCCGGGCTGGTGACTTGCAACCAGGTACTGCAAGCGATCCTGTCGGCGGTACCTATCGAAGCCGTCAATACTATGATGTATGAGAAGACAGGTCCCTATGCCTTATCGGAGGACCCCGGAGTTTGGTCCGATTACCAGAAGACGATCGCGGCTAGCGGGATGAGCATCGCTTTGGAGCCGATCGAGAAATGGAAGTTTTACGAAGCGGTCGCCACGCCCGACCATGTCCTGACCGTTCAAACGGCCGATCAACAGCGTTTTGCTAACATCCTGCTGACGATCGGCGTTCGTATGGATTAACGGTCCGGGATGGCCTGGCAAGCTCGCTAGCGACGGACGGCACTGCTGTCCGTCGCAGTAGCAGTCGACAGGTAACGAGTCGATTCTTCCTGGATTAGTTGGGTTTCCCCATCCTCGCATTGCAACTCGGCGCGGAAGCGGTGCATGCCGGGTTCCGATGCCTGAGCCACGACCCGCAGGGTGACTTCCTGGCCAGGCTCGATGACCGCGATCGGGTCGAACACCACTTGGCCTGGCAGGACACGCGAAGCGCTCCCCTCAGCCCGCAAAGGCTCGATCCCATTGGAGAATTGGGCCAGCAACTGGACGGCGGTTGCGGCTTTCGAACCGCGGTTGATGATCGTCAGGTCATAGACGACTTCCTGACCGACCGGGGCCGGCGCCATCGGATCGGTCACCATCAATTTCAGATCGGAGATGGCATCGACCTGGATCAGCGTATCGACCTTTGCCTCGCCTCCGCCTGCACTGCGTGCCTCGCCACTCAATTTCATCGGACCAGCCTGGATGGCTTGGAACGTAAAAGCGAAGGTCTTCGAGGTCTTGGCCCCCAGGTTCGGGATTACCCAACGCACCTGGTTCCCTTCCAGTTTGGCATCCGGCGGCAAGGAGACGATCTTGAGCCCAGATGGGATGCTGACGAGACAGGCGACGTTCTCGGTGACGACCTGACTTTGATTGCTCACCGTCAATCGCTGCTCGGCGACACTCCCCTGGTACTGTTGGGCGAGCCCCTCCCAGACCGCAGCCAGTTCGACCTGTTGTACCGCGACTTCGATGGCGGCTTGCGAGTCCAGCCCATCCGACTTGCTCGAGGCTAACCCGGACAACTGGATTGCTCCGGAGTGCTGGAAAGTCAGCTCAACCTCGACGATTTTTTCTGAGCCCGCCGGGATATCACCGATTTTGGATTGACTGCTACCATACGCCCCGGCGGCGAGCTGAACATCGACATCTTTGACATCGGCATTTCCAGGATTGCGGATACGCAAGCGATAGATCTCCGGTTTGCCCCACAAGACACTGCTGGGCCCTTCGATCGCCAGGTTCAATTGCGGTTGATGGACATTCAGCTGCAACTGCCCGGTTTGTGGCAGGACGGTCCATTCGATATCGACCGCGAAGTGCTCGGGCTTGGTTGCCTCGAAGGAAACCCGCATCGCCTTGCTCTGGCCGGGCGCGATTTCAGTCACGTGCCACAACAGGTTTTCGGCCCCCTGCTCCGTCTTATCCGTTTCAAACTCACCCGCCGTGACCACCGGCAAACTACTCTTCACCGAGGCTGGCAGGACCAGACTCACTAAAACACCGCTCAGCAATTCGGCGCCGTCATTCTTGACAATCACTTCATAGGGAGCAGCCTTACCCACCTGCATCGAAGGTGGCCCCAACACCGAAACGTTGACTTTGGGAATACTCATCTCTAAACGCTTATTGCTATCAGCGCTGGCTAACAGGCCACCGGCCGCGGCGGAAGGGGTACCCGTCACGGGTGCCCCGGCATTCCTGGCAGGAGTTCCCCCGACCACGGGCGTTCGACCAGATGGCGAGGCTTCGGCCATACCCCCTAGACCACCGGTCTTGGGTGGGTTGGGCGAAACGTTCGATGGAGATGATGGGGTGGTTGGCCGTGAACCGACCGCCATCGAGTTCGTCGATTGGCTGCTCGACGCTCCCGGATAAGATGACATCCGTTCCGGCCCGCTGGCCGGGGCCTTGGGACTGGAGCGGCTGCTCGTTTCTCCAAGCGGCCCGGATGACGAAGCGTTGCCCGCCAAGGGTGCCCGCACCGTCGAGTCCTTGGCCGGCACCGCCTTGCGGCTCACCTTGGGGGCCTCCTCCTGAACCGCATTGTTCCAGGCTGGGGTGGCTGGCTTGGAGGCCATGCGGAGCGGCTCTTCACCGCCGTCTGCATCCGTATCCGCTCGGGAAGGATTGGCTGCGTTGGCTTTGGCGGTGCGCGAAGCCACGGGAGGATCAAACGAACGCAGTCCGCCCGAAGCGCCCGAGCCGCCTCCCGACCGCCGCGCATCGATCCCAGTCCCCACAAGACTCGGCGGATCCTCGGCAAAGATATCCCGCACTCCCGTCGGCGAGCTGGTTTCACGCTTGCCGGAGGTCGAGTTCGATCCCGGAGCAGCGGCCGATTCCCGAGGCGGTTGCGGCTTGGTGAAGGGCTCCAGCGGTGCCGCCCTTTGAGCCATGCGACTGGGACTCAACGGTCCCCGCGGAGCCTCTTCCCCGGCGACTTGCAGCGAATCCTCACCATCGCCCCCCGGCTTGACGACCTCCTCCAAGGTCGACCGCAATTGTTTCATCATCCCGCCTTGAAAAGCCCCCGGCTTGAAGACACGTGGGGGATTGCGGGGGGCGGAAGCGCGACCCGCCTCGGCCGTCGTTTCGCGTGGTCCGAAGAATCGCTGGAAGACGGAATTGATACCGCCACGTCCAGGACTCGCTTCTTCGGCACTTTGTTCTTCGCCCTGCCCATAAACCACCACCGGAGCATGATAGCTAATCACCAGGCAGGTAATCATGAACCAATTGAGGTAGCCAGTCACTGCCAGACGTCGCTTAGCCATTCGACGCTCCACTCCAAGATAGATTGGGTCAATACACAAACTCTCTGGGTGGATTCGGCAAGCGTCAGTTTATCAGTTTAAGGAATCTTGCCGTTTCGGTAATTTATGCGGGCGGCGGAGCGTCTGCCTTGGCCAGCATTCCATCCACGGGCCGCTTATGTTACCCAGGGATCCGCGCGGCACTTGCGTCCGTGCGACCATCAAGCGTCGGTGGCTTCTTCCGAACCAGGCGTCGGCTCGAGCTTACCGCCGGCAGCCCCCCAGCGATCGATGACATAGAAGAAGATCGGGGTCAGGATCAAACCGAAGACCGTGACTCCCAGCATCCCGGCGAAGACGGCGATCCCCAAGGCCCGCCGCATCTCAGCGCCCGCACCTGTCGCCAAAGCCAAGGGTACGACACCGAGGATAAAAGCTGCTGAAGTCATCAGGATTGGTCGTAACCGAAGCTTGCAGGCCGCGATCGTTGCCTCCGACGAAGAAACTCCTCGACGTCGCTGCTCCTTGGCGAACTCGACAATCAGAATGGCGTTCTTGCTGGCCAAACCGACCAGCACGATGAAGCCGATTTGGACAAAGATATTGATATCCATCCCCGCCATGCCGACACCCACGACCGAACACAACAAGCACATCGGGACCACCAGGATCACCGCCAGCGGCAGCGCTAAGCTTTCATACTGGGCGGCCAGAACGAGAAAGACCAGTACCACCGCAATCGCGAATACCAGCAACGCGGTATTGCCCGCGCGAATCTGCAGCAAGGTCAGTTCCGTCCATTGCGCATCCATCGCCTCAGGCAGTTGCTCGCTGGCCAACCCCTCGATCAGCGATACCACTTGCCCCGAACTCGTCCCCGGCAGGACGCTCCCCTGGATGGCCGCCGCGGGTACGCCGTTGTAGCGAACGACCATCGCTGGTCCGGTACTCTCACGAATCGAGGACAGCGAGCCCAGGGGAACCATGCGCCCCGCACGCGTTCTCACCCGGAGTTGTCCCACCTGCTCCGGACTCACCCGATATTTTGGATCAGCCTGCAGGTTGACTTGCCAGGTCCGGCCGAACTGGTTGAAATCGTTGGCATACATCCCCCCCAGGTAAAGTTGCAGCGCGGTGAAGACATCCTGCAAGGAGACCTCCATGGCTTTGCATTTGATTCGATCGATATCCACATACAACTGCGGTGTCTGAGCGCGAAAGCCGTTGAAGATCCCCACCACCCCCGGTTGCTCATTGCCGGCTGCCGCCATCGCCTCAGCTGCGGTCTCCAGTTCCGGCAAACCAAGATTGCCGACATCACGGACCATGATCTTGAAGCCACCGCCGCTTCCCAATCCATCCACCGGGGGCGGACCAAAGACCGCCACCGCCGCATCGCGAATCTCGTTTTGCATCAAGCTGCGAATCCGCGCGGCGATCTGTTCGGCTTGACGCTCGGCCGATCGTCGATGATGAAATTCATCGAGAATGACAAAGATCGATCCGAAATTGGAACCGACAGCGTTCTGCAGGAAGGATTGCCCGGCGATGGCCATCGTATGAGCTAGCCCCGGGACGGCCGGCACCTGCCCTTCGCTAGATGCAGGTACCGGTCCCGCGCTGGGTGTCGCCAACAAACCTTCGATCTGCCGCATCACCTGCTGCGTCCGCTCAAACGCGGCCGAATCCGGCAAACGCACATCGATCAGCAGATAGCCTTTATCCTGAGCGGGAATGAAGCCACTGGGGACACGGTTCATCGCCAGGTAGGTTGCGGCCAGCAAACCACCATACAGCAACAAGACCACCACGCTCAAACGTAACCACCAACCGACAGCCACCCCGTAGAGTTGCGAGAACCACTGAAAGAAGCGGTTGAAGCCGTTGAAGAACCATCCCAGGAGCCCTTGGAGGAAACGACTCAATACATCGCCTTGCTCGTTTTTAGGCCGCAAGAGCAAGGCGCAAAGGGCAGGGCTTAGCGTCAAGGAGTTCAAGGCCGAAAAGAAGGTGGAGACGGCGATCGTGACGGCAAACTGCAAAAAGAATTGACCGGTGATCCCCCGAATGAAAATGCATGGGACGAAAACACACATCAACACCAGCGAAATGGCGATGATCGGGCCGGACACTTCATCCATGGCCCGCCGGACCGCTTCGCGTGGTGACAAGCCGTGCTCCAAATGATGTTCGACAGCCTCGACTACTACAATCGCATCGTCGACCACAATCCCGATCGCCAGGACGAGACCGAATAAGGAGAGGTTGTTGAGGCTAAAACCGAGTCCGGCCATGACGGCAAAGGTTCCAACAATCGCCACCGGCACCGCAATCAGCGGGATGAGGGTGGCTCGCCACGATTGCAGGAAGATCAAGACAACGACGGCGACCAGCAGGATCGCATCGCGCAAAGCCTTGAAGACCTCGGCGATCGATTCGGAAATGAAGGGGGTCGTATCGTAGACGATCCGATAATCCAAATCGTCGGGAAAGGCGGCGGCTTTGAGTTGGGACATCCGCGCCCGCACGCGTTGGGCAGTATCCAAGGCATTGGAACCGGGGAGTTGATAGACGGCCAGACCGACGGACGGCAGTCCATCGAGGCTGCAGTTGGTATCCTGGCTCCTAGCCCCCAGTTCAATGCCGCCAAACTCCCGACCATCCTCGGTCCGCCGTCGCTCGGTAACCACATCCCGGAGGTAGTTGATCCGACCGTCGGCGGTCGATTTGACCACGATCATGCCGAATTCCTCGGCTGACAATAATCGGCCTTGCGTCGACAAGCTGTACTGGAAGGTTTGTCCGACCGGGATCGGTGGCCGTCCGATCGCGCCCGCCGCCACCTGGATATTCTGTTCGCGAAGCGCCTCCAAGATATCGCTGGCCGTCATGTTGAGCCCCGCCAACCGCTCTGGATCCAGCCAAACCCGCATGCTGTAGTCAAGCTGCCCTAGCAGCCCGACATCGCCAACCCCTTCGATTCGAGCTAACTCGTCCCGCAAACGGATGGTAGCGAAATTGCTCAAATAAAGCTGGTCGCGCGAACCCGAAGGCGAGACGACATTGACCACCAACAGAATACTGGCTGACTTTTTCTTGACGCTGACTCCCGTCTGTTTGACTTCATTGGGTAGCGAAGGCAGCGCTAGGTTGACGCGATTCTGCACCAGCACCTGGGCCATATCCAAGTCGGTCCCGACATCGAAGGTGACAGTCAAGTTGTAGCCGCCGTCGTTCGTCGACTGCGACGACATATAGAGCATGTTCTCGACCCCAGTCACTTGCTGCTCGATCGGTGATGCCACCGTCTCTGCCACTACCTGACTGCTTGCCCCTGGATAAAAACAGCTGACCTGCACCGTCGGTGGAGCGATCTCGGGGTACTGCGCGATGGGCAGGGTCCAGACGAAGATCCCGCCGAGCATGGTGATCAGGAAGGAAATCACCCCCGCGAAGACCGGCCGATCGATGAAAAAACGGGAAAGCATAGCGACCTCCTTTCACCGCTTGGCCGGTGAGTTCACCGGGGAGGCGGCTTCGGCAGTTCCAGCAGTCGACGCGGATGGATGCGCCGGCTCCCACCGCTCCTCCGTGGGTCCAGCTTCGATTTCGGCGTCGACCGGCAGGCCCGAACGAATCCGCTGCATGCCTCGGTAGACGACTTGCTCGCCAGCCTTCAACTCGCCGCGGATGACCCGCCACTTCCCGTACTGCCTGCCCAGTTGCACCGTCCGTCGCTGCGGCAACTTCCGTTCATCAACCACGTAGACGAAACGCACCCCCTGATCGATCCCCAAACACTGCTCTGGCACCAATACCGCCCGATCGGACTCCGGGTCCAGGACTCGCAAACGGACGAACAGGCCACCGGTCAAGGCTTCGTCGACGTTATCGAAAACCGCGCGGACACGGATCGTCCCCGTGGCGCTATCCACCCGATTTTCCATGAAATCGAGGATTCCGCTATGAGAGAACCCATCATCATCGCCCACCCGCAACCAACAGGTCATCTGCAGGTCGCGGAGCGGCGTCCGTGCTCCGGGCGATGAGACACGTTCTGCCGCGTGAAGCCGCATGAATTCGACCAGCGAGCGTTCATCGATATCGAAATACGCATACAGCGGCGCGTTCCTGACGATCCTGGTCAACAACGTCCCCGACCCGAGCCCCCCAGTGACGAGATTCCCAGGGGTCACGAAAGCGCGATCGATCCACCCCTCGAGTTCCGAGGTCACCACGGTGTACTTGACATCCAAAGCAGTTCGTCGCGTGTCGGCCTCTGCCGCCACGATCGCCGCCTCGGCTTCCTTGACCGCCGAAACCGCCTCGTCATACTCTTCCTGCGACACGGCCCGCGCCTCCAGCAAGGCCTTCACCCGCCGATACTTGGAGTTGGCCAAATCCAGCTTGGCCCGCCACAGGGCCAACCGTGATTCAGACTGTTCATGGATCGCCTGGTATGCGTCCGGCTCAATCGTGAATAACCGCTGGCCGATTGCAACCCGGTCCCCATCGCGAAAGTCGACCGTTTTGATGAAGCCGGACACCCGTGAGCGAACCTCGACCGTCTCGCTCGCCTCGGTGCGGCCAATAAAATCGTGATACTCCCTGACCTCACGTTCGATGGCCTCCACGACCGAGACCCGCGGTGGACGAGGGGACGTTTTCGCCGCCGGAGGCTGTTGGCAACCGACGACCAACCACAGCCCGCCCAAGCTCACGAAACGAAGAAACCAGCCAAAACTTCGGGATGGCTTGGCGGTCGACAGCCGAGGCCTCGGCCAGGCAATCGCAATAAAAACGGGATGACGCTGGTCTTGAATCATCGCTACCGCACCTCCCCTAGGCTGGCGTTCGACCGACAGGGCTACAAGGATCTTCGGGCTTGGGTAGGCGTCCAAGTTCCCGTTACTTATTCAGCATCAGTTCTAAGCCGTGCATCGCCTCATAGTTGCAGATCCTCAAGCTTTTCGGAAGGGGCCGACGCCGCCGGCGACGCGGCTTCTCTGCCGACCCAGACGATAGCGTTTTCGGTCCTCCCTTGGAGCCCAACTGTCGCGGACGGCGTTTCAGCTAACGACTCAAGGGACGCACATAGATATTGCGGAATTGGACCAAGGATGGCGGGCTGGTCCATGCCCCATCCTTTTGGCTGCCGTGGTGCTGCAGCCCAAGGGGACCGCGTGGCGGAAGGCCGGGAATGCTGACCCCCGGTACGACCGCTTGGCCGTTGAGCAAGATGGTGACGGTATTGCCTTGGACGGTGATATCAAACCGATTCCACTCACCGATCGGTCGATCGGCTTTCCTGACAGGCGTCGCGCCGGCGCGGACTTCCGCTGGCAAGCTCTGGTCGCGACGCACGCCGTACATCTCTCCGGAACCGATGGGCCATGTCCAGATATTCACCTGATACTTGCTTTGGCCGCGCAGGTAGATTCCCGAGTCGGCATCGGGTTGCGGGTAGGGAAGCGGTTGCCCATCGGCACCGCGCTCCTCACTCCCATCCGGCAGAATACGATAAACCCGCGGATTGAGATAAGGCATTTCCTTGATCCGCCAGTCGACGATCAATTGAAAGTCGCCATACTCCTCCTCGCTCCACAAGCTTTTGTCTTTCCCCGGCGCTTGGCTTTGGGCGTCGTAATCAATCACCTCCTGCACCACCTTCCAGTGCCCCTGGTCCCCCTCGGGAATCTTCCAGCCCCGCAAATCCAGACTGTTGAAGAGCGGGACAAAACCCTCAGCTTCCTGCGCGATCTCCGCTGCTTGAGGATCCGTCGACGGTAGTTCCTTGATTCGCAAGTTACGAAACTCAACTGGTGCTCCCTCGGCCTCGAGCATCAGGTAGCCTTTGCGAGGGGAAGCTTGTTTGGCCAGGGTGACCTCCTTCCCGTTGACGCTCAGCCGTATTTCACCATCGTTCGCCACTACCCGGTAGTGATTCCATGCCGGTGATGGATGCGTGCGATCCTCCATCGGAAAGCTCCGCTTGCCATTGCGTGAGATCCTCCCAGCCACCGTAAGGGATGCTCCATTGACGGCGAAAATATCGCCATGGGTGGTGTAGCCCGAATTCTTACCGGGACGGTCGTAGCCCGGATCCAGCATTTGGATTTCGATCCCGCGAGAAAAATGCCCCCCCACCTCCGGCAAACCGTCCGCCCAAATAAAAATCCCCGAATTACCGCCGGCGGTCAGATGCCGCCACTCCAGTTCGATGATGAAATTTTCATACATCTTTTCGGTCCGCAGTGTCCCAACGGGTAGGCCGCTGGTCACGATCATCCCATCGCGAGCCGCAAAGGTTTCGGGAGCGATCGAACAGGGGACCCAACCTCGAAGGTCCTGGCCATGGAACATCGGCACGAAGCCATCCTCCGCAGCGTAGGCCGCCATCGGAGCCAGGATGAACAACAGGAGATTCAAGGTAAATTTCATGGGAATAACCGCTGATCGGTAGGTAGTCGGAAAGGGCGATCCATCCAATGCCGCATCGCCAGTGGGCTGAACTTCGATAGAGGAACCGGTTACACTCGATGACTATCGACCATCGGCCCTCGCCATTTCGTCCCCTCGGATTGTACTCGATCGCCCGTCCGACGACGCGAGGCGATGATCCCGCCTTGTCCTATCCTGGCCCAACCGCCTGCTGGTTCACCACCAGCCTCGAAGCAACCAGAGGGTCACAGGGCAACCGGTACAAGCAGGACGAGCCCCCCCCACCCCGCCCTCAACGCGGACGGATGCGAACGGGTTCCTCGAGTCG
>JBILTQ010000559.1:0-2675 GCA_044371435.1 Pirellulaceae bacterium
AGCTTAGGCGTATAGCTTAGGCGTATAGCTCGGGCGTATAGCTCGGGCGTATAGCTCGGGCTTCAGATATCGCCTGACAGGTCATGCGAACGCCATGGGGCCTGCGGCCGGTGGAAGGGGGCGAGACCGGCGATGGTTGCGAGAGCCCACCGATACCCAACAGCGGTGGCGGAGGATGTCCGGTGGGTCATCAGTCGCCTTGGGGGCCAGCAGGTTTCTTGCTTTTCTTGCTCAAAGAGTAGAGCCGCTGCTCGTGGGTTTTCAGGGTGGATGAGGATGAGCAGCCATGGCAGCCCCCGCAACTTCCCCCCTTCGCGTTGAATCGCCGCCAGCCTTGGGCCAGCAACGCCAAGGCTGCCAAGGCGACGATGCAGAGGGCGACGATCGACTGCCATTCCATCTCAACGGTGGCTCCTCAGTTTTCAAGCGTCGTTCGACCGTGAGCTGCGAGTCTCCATCGGCTCAGCCAACCGTCGGACAGCGCCCGGGTTTCATTCGGGGGAGGAGCTTGGCATCGATAAAAGCTGATGGTACCGATAGGGATCATGGAAGATCGCGGATCCAAATATTGCGGAAACGGATCCGGTTGTTGTGATCTTGCAGCATGATCGGGGCAGCGGGCGGTACGACTTCGTTGGAACTGTTGCGCAACCCCGTAGGCCCGGTAAGTTGCCGACGATGGTGCACGAGAATGCCATTGTGCAAGACGGTGACCACCGGTGGTTGGACTTGCTTCCCCTCGGCATAGGTCGGGGCTTCAAAAATAATGTCATAGCTTTGCCATTGCCCTTGCTCGCGAGTGGCGTTGACCAGCGGCGGGTACTGACCGTAGATCGCGGCTGCCTGACCATCGGCATAGGTCCGGTTGTCGTGTGAGTCCAGGATCTGGACTTCATAGCGTTCCATGAATTTGATACCGCTGTTACCGCGGCCTTGGCTGGTTCCCGTGGTTCCTTCGGGGATCATCCACTCGATGTGGAATTGACAGGAAGCAAAACTGTCGATGGTCAGGATGGAACCGGTATGCGGCTCGATTTCAAAGTAACCATCGACGACCTTCCAGCGGGGTTCGTAGGCAACATCTTCCTCCGCACTGCCGGGGTGGTACCATTCACTGAGGTCCTTACCCGCGAAGAGGACGCGAGCATCGGCTGGCGGGGCCGAATCGACGACTCCGGGCTTGACCATTTTCGGGCGTGGACGCTTGATGTCGTGGATGCGCCACGGCTGGCCTGGAATCTGTGGGGTCGAAACCGATCCGATCTTGGGTAACGGCTTTTTTTCGCTGCCATCGTCGCGATGGGCTGGCTTATTCGGCTTGGCCGAGCCCTTGCCTTGCTCTTCGCGTCCTGGCTGCTTCCCGGAGTCGAGGCTGTCGACGGCTTGGCCATCCGGTCGCCTTTTCGTGGCCGGCTTTTCCTCCGCTGGAGAAACGGTGGCCGGTGAAGCGTCGGTGGGTGACTTTGGAGCCGCTACCTTTTCCGATGCAGCAGCGGTCTCTTGCTTGGCCTCCGGCTTGGCCTGGTCGAGCTTGGTGGCGGCTTCCGCCTTGCTCTCCTGAGCGTGGCCCATGGTTGGCTGGCAATATCCGACCGCAAGGCCGGCGATGAGCATCAACGAAAAGCGGGTTTGGGGTAGGTTCATGGGGAAGCTCATGGAGTGAAAGAGAGGAGGGGTGACAAACTTTCCACCGAGCCGGTTTCGAAGCCGGGGACGGAGGCGCCCCTTTATTTTAATCACGAAAGGGAGCGGCGTTGATAAGCGAAAGAGACAAATTAGCTGTAGAGTTGGATGGCTTTGACGATCGCATCCAAATCATTGGGGACGGCCACGGCGCGGTTGGCGAAAGAGGCTCGGGAGACCCCGCGACTCCCCAGGACTTCGTTGAATTTATCCTGGTCGGTCGTGTGGTAGGCGACGGTCGCCGTCGGATCCTTGAGTTGATGACCGGTAAGGATGCACACCACCCGTTCCTCGGGGCCGATGACCTTCTCTTGGCAAAGCAACCTCGCTCCAGCAACACTGGCAGCGCTCGCCGGTTCACAGCCGATCCCGCCGGCCCCTACCTGGGCTTTGGCGTCCAAAATCTCTTGGTCAGTCACCTTGCGAACGACCCCATCACAGACATCCAGCGCCCGCAGGCATTTCTTTAAATTGACCGGGCGATTGATTTCGATGGCGCTGGCGATGGTGTCGGCTTTCGCGTGTCGCGCATCGAGCTCATCGTAATAGTAGCAGGCAATTTCCATCTTGGGGTGGCCCGCATTCCAGGATAGATCGCGTTGGTTGACCAAGACATCCAGCGTGTCGGCACCTGCAGCGTTGATCACCGCTAGCCTCGGTACGCGATCGATCAAGCCTAAAGCCTTGAGTTCCATGAAGGCTTTTCCGAAGGCGGAACTGTTCCCGAGGTTACCGCCGGGAACGACGATCCAATCGGGAATCTCCCAACGCAAGGCTTCCAGAACACGATACATCACCGTCTTCTGGCCCTCGAGGCGGAACGGGTTGACGCTGTTGACCAAATAGATGCCGAGTTCCCGCGAGATCTCCTGGACTCGCGCCATGGCGTCATCGAAGTCGCCGGCGATCTGGACCGTCAGGGCCCCGTATTCCAGGGCTTGCGAGAGTTTACCGTAGGAAATCTTGCCGCTGCCGATGAAAATGACGGCCTT
>JBILTQ010000027.1:0-25436 GCA_044371435.1 Pirellulaceae bacterium
CTTCATCAGCTGGGTGACGGCACAATACATGGCTAGCGAGGCGCTGGTGTTGCCTGTCGAGGCGCAGGCAGCCCGTTTGGCCCCGACCATGACGGCGTGGGTAAACGCAGCGCACATCCCGTTGTCTTTGAAAGATCCGGAAGGATTCATTCCCTCGTACTGAAGGAACAATTTTCCTGGCTTGACCCCAACATAGCGGGCTACCGAGTCGGCTTGTTGAAGCAACGTCTGCCCTTCACCGACCGTGACGACTTTTTCCGGTGGAGCGTACGGAAGCAACTCGTGAAACCGCCAAACCCCGCTGAAGCGAAGCGGTTCATGGCGTCGACTCCACATCTGCTGGAAGTCCGATAGTCGCTTGGGGATGGTCAGCCGCTCCCAATCGTAGGTCACATCTAGCAAGTCACCGCATTGGGGGCAGCGGGTCAGGATCTGCTGGACGTCGAAGGTGGCTCGGCAGGCCAGGTTGATACACTGCTGGTAGCTTTGACCGAAGCCATTCGAAAGGGGCGAAGAATTTTTGCTTGGAATCGAGGTCGTTTCCATCATCCGTGTCGATTGCGGGAGCGGCGGACAGAGAAAACCCTAGTTTAACCAGAGATCTTTGATTGGAACCACGGCTGCCTCGGTTTTGGTAGGGAATCTCGGGAGAAACCTTCGAGAAACCGAATAAAACTTGGCCGGAGCCCCCTTTCCCGCCTAGGGCTTGCCTGCCGCAGGTAAAATGCATCCAGCCATCGGCCGCGACGCGGCTTCAGGATGGGAAGTCTCAAGACGTATGAAAATTTGCCAGCCAGGTATCTGGAGATGCCGGCATCGTGAATGGTTTTTGTCCACCTCCCATCGTCCGCAGCTATGGTTCGCCATCACTCTTTCCCGTTGTTCGTGTTGTTGGTTTGGCTGTGTGTGGCGTCGACGGCGAGGCGGCAGCTCGCGGCCGACGAATGGGCCGAGCTGAAAGTCCAAATCCTCTACGATGCCGACCGGCCACCTCCGCGGAAGCTGGTCGACCTGCCATCGGACCCCAGCTGCATGCCGGAGAATCTGCGACCCTTCTCCGAAGCGTTGGTCGTCGATCCCCGATCGATGGGGATCAAGAATTTCGTAATCTGGCTGGAGACCGACGATTCCCAGTTACTGCCGGAGGAAGTCCATCCGTCGCTGCGCACTCCACCCTCGGAGCCAGCGACGCTGGCGGTGGAGAACTGCGTTTTCTCCCCGCATGTGCAGTGGTTGAGGACCAGCCAGCCTCTGATCCTGACCAATCGCGATGCCTACGGGCACAGCCCGCACTTTATTTTCCTAAGGAATCCGCCGGAGTCGCGGCTGCAGCCGCCGCAAACGCAGCTCGAGCTGGTTCCGGCCTTAGCCGAAAAGGTGCCCACTCCTATTCGCTGCCAAATTCATCCGTGGATGTCGGCATTTGTGCTCGTCTTGGAACACCCCTACGCGGCTGTCAGCGATGAACATGGATTTATTTCGATTTCGAAATTACCGGCAAACCGTCCGCTGACCTTCCGCCTGTGGCACGAGAGCGCGGCCCGCGGCCTTCAGGTGGTTCGTCTGGGCGGTATCGAAACACCCTCGCCGCGGGGGCGACTCCGGTTGAGCCTGTCGCCAGGGGTGAACGATCTCGGTGGGCTGCGGCTTCTCCCTGGAGACTTCTTGAAGTAACCAGCAACCTTGCATAGGATGAGTCGTTCGTTGCAATCTGCACTATCAACCATCCCCAAAGCGCCGCTGTTTATCGGACGCCCGGGATGTTTTCCCGCCTGACTGGAGTCTTCTAACATCATGAATTGTCGCTCTGTTCGTCTTTCTGCGTTATCGGCTTTGGCCTTGTGTGGTTGGATATCGGCGATTGTGCCGGCCCAAGCGCAGGAATGGGCCGACCTGCAAATTACCTTTGTCTATGACGCCCCCAGCGTCCCTCCCCGCAAGGACTTAGATATGGCGAAGGACGCGGTCTGTGTGCAATCGCACAGTGGCCAGAAGGTTTTGTCCGAAGAGTTGATGGTCGACCCTGCCACGAAAGGGATCCGCAACATCGGTTTCTTCCCCGATCGCCGGAAGTCGGGGATGGAGGTAAGCGATATCCATCCTAGTTTGGCGGCGCCGCGATCCGAGCCGGTAGTGCTGGATAACAACAAGTGCCTGTTCGTGCCCCATGTGGTCGTCGCGCGGAAAGGTGAGACGATTCGCGTCGTGAACTCCGACCAGACTGCCCACAACGCTAACTTCGCCTTCTTCAACAACCAGCCGGCCAATCCCCTGATCCCTGTCGGCGGTTCTAAGGATATTCAGCTCACCGAATCCGAGACCGCTCCCACCCCGGTCGACTGCAACGTCCATCCCTGGATGCGAGCCTACCTGATCGTTTCCGATTTCCCGTATGCCGGGGTCAGTGACGACAAGGGGATGATCAAGATCGAGAAGCTTCCAGCCAATAAGCCGATTACCTTTAAGGTTTGGCATGAATCGCAGGCCAAGTCGATCAGTCAAGTGAATTTTGGTGGTAAGGACGTTGAATGGTCCAAAGGGAATGTCGAGCTTACCTTGAAGCCTGGAATGAATGATCTGGGTGTAGTTAAAATCAAGCCCGACATGTTCAAGTAATTCCAAGCCGCGACTGGCGAGCGCGTGCCAACTGGTGTGCAGCCTCTTCCCATTCGAAGGAGCCGGAGCGTTGTTACGACTACGCCCGGCTCTTTCCACTGGCGGTCAGGCATCGGTGTGGTGGGCTCGGCTGCAGAGTCACTGCCGAAAGCCAGATCTGCTACAGCGTTGGGGGAGGCCGCTGGCGGCTTACCTGAGTCGCGGCCGGTTTGGCATTTTTCGTAACCGATAAAATGGTTTTTCGAGTCTGAGCCCGATGAAGCAATCCGACGAATCGCCCCGCCCCGAAGCTGCCGATGTCTCGCTGAAGGATTTCCAACAGTTGATCCATCGAATGTATTACGAGAAGGATGTGGCGCGAGGCGTTGAGGGGACCTTCCTCTGGCTGATGGAAGAGATCGGCGAGCTGGCTACCGCTTTGCGGTCGCGAAACGATCCGCAGAACCTGCAGGAGGAGTTCGCCGATGTGATCGCTTGGCTAACCACCATCGCCAACGTGGCTGGGGTGGATCTTTCGAAGGCCCTGCAGGAAAAATACGGGACCGGTTGTCCCGGTTGCCGGCGTTTCGAATGTTCTTGCCCAGCTTCAGAAAAACCGTAGCAGTCGCTTTGCCAAGAATGCGGCCTGGGGTGCCATGGAAAGACCGCGAGCGTTGCGACTTGGGTCAGAGCTTCGATCGCCGTGGCGGAAGCCAGTTGTCCCGCGTTGATGGAGGCCTCGAAGCCATGGCCAAGGCGGGCCTGGTTTTGCCGGTCAGGCCGCCAACAGTTTCTTGAGTTGCGAGATCCAGCCGGGAATCGCGTCCTTGGGTTCTTCCTGGGCTTCGTACTCCAAAGCGATCCAACCACTGTAACCGGCATCCCGAAGGATATTTACTATCCTTCCGAGATCGGCCGGTTCCTTCTGGCCGTTGGGTGACATCTCGACCTTGATCTGGGCGTTGACTGCGTAAGGGGCGATCTGTTCCAGCTCAGCATAGGGATCGGCCGAGGATTTGAAGTTGCCCGAGTCGAAATTGATAGCTAACCCTTCAGAGTCGACCTGGCGGATGATACTCAGCAAGCCGTCGGCCGTGGCTGTCACCCCCCCGTGATTCTCCAGCGCCAGGGTCATGCCGCGTTTGGCCGCATAGTCGCAGACTTGCTGCAAGTAACGAGCGCATTGGCGAATCGTCGGCTCGAGTTCGGCCCCTTGGGGTAACTTTCCAGCGAAGACACGGATGACCGAGGTCCCCAACTCAGCGTAGCGGTCGATCCAGCGTTGGGTGTGAGCTATGTCCGCTTCCAACCCTGGGCCTTCCGGTTGGCAAAAATCGTTGCGGATAGCCCCACCCGTGATCGTGATCCCGACCCGCTGGCAGTAGCGACGCAACTTGGCCAATTCCGCCAAGGAGACATCTTCCCGGAAATAGTAGGAGGTCAATTCCGCTCCATCGATCTCCAGCGCTCGGCAATAGTCGATGAATTGCTGCGGTGTCATCGCTTGCGAGCCATCCTTGGCGAAGTTCATGTACTTCCGCATCGAATAAGCGGCCAAGCCGAGACGCATCCGACCTGGTTTGGGCCGTTGCAGCGGTTCGATAGCCCGAAGGCTGGAAGGGGTAGTCAGCGGTACGAACGAGAGGGCCGAGAAGGCGCTCAACTGCTGGAGGAGGGTACGGCGTTTCATGGCGGTTGTTACATCAAGCTGGAAGGAGGTTTTGTTGATGCGTCCATACATCGCGAATGATAGCGTCGATATCCTTGGTCGGCGCAAACTGAATAGCTTGGCGAATGCGGGTCAGGTCAGGTATCCGTCGGCGTACATCTTCGAAATCGTGATCATATGCTTCGGCATAGGATTGATGGCGGATGATGGCTTCGGGGTTGACGATCGCACGGACCCGCTGGGCTAATTCCAGGATCGAAATGGGCTGGTTCGAACCGATATTATAAACCGTGCCATGGGCCGTTGGGCGATCCAGCAACTGCACGACGGCTCGGACGACATCGTGGACGTGGGCGAAGCAGCGTTGCTGCAGTCCGTCATCGTGGACGATCAACGCGTTACCGGACATGGCGGCTTCGACAAACCTCGGTAAAACCATCCCGTAGGCTCCGGTCTGCCGGGGGCCGACGACGTTGAAAAAACGCCCGATGACCACCGGCAACCGCTGTTCGCGGACGCAGGCCAGCGCCAGGAACTCATCGATCGATTTGCTGACTCCGTAACTCCAACGAGGTTTGGTGGTGGCGCCAAAAACCAAGTCATCCTCTTCGGACCAGACCGGCTTGGGGTTCTTGCCATAGACTTCGCTGGTGCTCGCCAGGAACAAAGGCACCGAGCGACCGCGGCGGTGTTCTCGGAGCAAGGCTTCCAGGACGAGTTGCGTCGGGTAGATATTGCGTTGGATGGACTCGTAGGGGCGTTTGGCGATCAAAGCGACCCCGACCGCGGCTGCCAAATGGTAGACCTGGTCGGCGACCTGGCAGCATTCCTGGACAAGTGCGGCTTGCCCCAAGTCGGCATGGATGACCCGCAATTGGGGGTGATGGGCGAGATGGGCGAGGTTTTGCGATCGCCCCGTGCTCAGATCATCGATCACCGTGACGCGATCCCCTCGCTCCAACAAGAAGTCGGTGAGATGCGAGCCGATAAACCCTGAGCCTCCGGTGACCAGAATATGCATGAAGCTAGAAATAATGAAGGAAAGAAGCGAGGCGGCAGATGATGAATTGGTTCAGGATAGCGTAAGCCGCGAGGCGGGACGAGTCGGGGCACACCCCCGCCGGACAAGGCTTTGGGTGTCCCGGCTGTTGCGGTTAGCCATCGGCGGTAGGCAGGACGAACGGGAACAGGCTCCGTAAGGCGGGTTAAGCCAGTTGCGGTAGTTCAGGCTGATTGGAGGGTTTGGGCGGTGCGGGTCCTGCCCGTCGCTCGGGGAAAAGGTGGTGATGGTCCGTGGCTCCGGTTGGCAGACGGGCCGGGGATATTTCGCCACTTGAAATCAGCGTCCGAAACTGCTAACTCTTCCCTACTTGCGGATCGATCGGGCCTCCCACCGCGATTCCCTGTCGTGCGCGGTCATTCGAAGGACAGAACGTAACAAGGAAACCAAGCCGTGTCAGCCAAAGTATGTTTAGCTCTGATCGCGGTCGGGCTAGGTTCGATCATCGATTGCCTCCCTGCTTCCGGGCAATCGACGGTCAAGTCGCCACTGACCGCGAAGACGAACACACCTCCTCGGAAGCTTACTGAGGCCGAGCGGCAGGCTCAGGCGGTGCTGAATGCTTACACCGATGCGGCAAATTTCCAAAACAGCGGGGCTTACCCGTTGGCGATCGAAGCTTGGCAGAAATTGCTTCAAGCTTTCCCAAAGGACGCCCTGGCATCGAAAGCCAAGCATTATTTGGGTATTTGTTTCCTGCAGTTAGACAAGCCGGACTACGAGCAGGCCATCCAGTACCTTCGGGCAGCGCTGGAAGACCAGCAGTTGGACGTTCGCGAGGAAGGTTTGGTCAAGCTTGGTCAAGCTCTCTACGAGAGCGGCCAGCAGGCCGCGGGCGACACCAAAAATCAGCGGTACCAGGAGGCGACCAAGGTCTTCGCGACTTTCCTCGACGAATACGCGGATGGAAGTTTTGCCGATCAGGCCATCTACTATGCCGCCGAATGCGAATATCACTTGGGACGTCTGGATAAAGCTGCCGCCTTTTATCGGAAGTTGACCGACCAGGCGGCGCTGGCGAAATCGGAATGGCGGCCTGACGCCATGTTTTCTTTGGGGGTTATCTACCAGCAGCAGCAGCAACCGAAACTGGCGACGGAAGCTTTCGAAGGGTTCCTGAAGGGTTACCCGCAACACCGCCTGGCAGACGACGTGCGTCTTCGTTTGGCCGAAAGCTATCTCTCGTTGGAGCGGGCGGGCGAGGCTGCGGAGATCTTGCGCAAAATGTCGGAGGTCAAGGACGCCGGCGGGATTCAGGACTACATCCTGTATCGCTACGCTTACGCGCTGGCTAAGGCGGGCAAGTACGCGGAATCATCGGCCGTCTATCAGGAATTGAGTCGGAAGTTTCCGCAGTCGAAATATGCTTCCGGGGCATCGCTAGCGGCCGGACAAACCTTGATGCGCGACAAGCAATACACGGAGGCTGCCGCATATTTTCGCCAGCTCCTGCCGCAGCGGAGCGACACCGCTGCCGAGGCGGCCCATCTCCTCTGCCAGATCGCTGTGATTCAAGGGAAGGCGACCGACTCGATCTCGATCGCTCGCGATGCCTTGACGTGGGCGACCCAAAGTCCGCGATACGTCGATCTGAAGATGGATTTGGCCGAGGGGTTGATCTTGACCGAAGACGGACAGATTGAAGCCAGGCAGTTGTATGAGCAGATTGCTACGGAACATGCCGACAGTCCGCTGGCTCCGCGCGCCACCTACAATGCCGCCTTCACTGCCTTGCAAGGCGGTGCCTTCGCCGAGGCCCAGCGTTGGGGAGAGTTGTTTGCCCGGAACTTTCCCCAGGATCCGCTGGCGGCCGATGTTGCCTACATCGCCGCCGAAGCGACTTTGCAACGTGGCCAACATGCCGAAGCAGCGACTGCTTTCGAGCAATTGCTCAAGTCGCAGTCGGAGAATCCCGGCCAGGAAGGCTGGGAATTACGCTTGGGACAGGCCTTGTATTTAGGAGGGCAGTTGGACCAGGCGTTCAGCCGGATGAGGCAACTTGCCAAAAGCTCGAAGGATCCCGAGGTGCAAGCCGAGGCCCATTTCCTCGTCGGGGCTAGCCAGCTCAAGAGTGAACAGTACCCGGAAGCTATCGAAGCGCTGACATCGAGTTTGCAGGCATCGCCTCGATGGAAGCAAGCGGATGAAGCTCATCTGCTGCTTTCGCAAGCTCAGTTGAAAGCCGGCGATACTTCAGCTGCCAAAGATACCTTGAGCAAACTCGTCGGCGATTTCCCCGATTCGCGTTTGGCCGGACAAGCACAATTACGGCTTGGGCAACTTTGGGCAGCAGCGGGGGATCACAAGTTGGCTCTGGCTAGCTACCAGAAGATCCTCGATTCCGGTCGCGAGAAGCCGCTCCAGGCCTTGGCTGCCTATGGCAAGGCCTGGGTCTTGATGCAGCAAGAGAAGTATGCCGATGCGCTTCCCCTGCTGGAGCCTTTGACTACCAGCGAGCGCGCCGACAGCATGGTGGGGGAGGCGTTGTTGGCCAAGGCTATTTGTTTGCGGCAGACGGAACAATACGGCGCAGCGATTGCGATGCTGGAACCGTTGGCTACCGAACCCAACCCCTCGGTGTCGTTGACCAAGTCGTTGTACGAACTCGGGCTTTGTTATCTCGAAGCAAAAAAACTCGAGCAGGCGTCGGCAACCTTTGATCGCTTGATGAAGGAGTTCCCTCAGCTGCCCGATATGGATAAGGTCCTCTATGAGTATGCCTGGTCTTTGAAAGAGCAGCAGTTGATGGAACCGGCCGCAGGTGCTTTCACCAAGCTGTCGGAAAGCTATCCTGAGAGCTCCCTGGCTGCCGAAGCCGACTATCATCTAGGCCAATTGGCCTATGACGAGCAGAAGTTTCCTAGAGCGGTGTCATTCTATTCCAAGGCCGCAAGCCGTACCCGCGACGAAGGGTTGTTGGAGAAGTCCTTGTATAAACTGGGGTGGTCTTACTACCAGCAGCAGGATTTGGAACAAGCCGCTTCGCAGTTTGCCCGGCAAATCCAGGTAGCTCCCAAAGGCGTCCTGGCGATTGAAGGTCGTTTTATGCAGGCGGAATGCCTTTTCAAGCGAGAGGATTATACGGCTGCCTTCGAGCTATATCGCCAGGCACGCAAAGATCTCGAGTCCCGTTCTACCGAGGAAGGGATGAGTCTCCAGGCCCGCACCCTCTGCTACCTGCATGGAGCTCAGTCGGCCCGGGAACTCAAGAAGTGGAAGGACGTCGACGAGTGGTTAGCGGCCATGCGACAGAAATTCTCCGATTCTGAATACATTCCCTTCGCCGACTATGAGCGTGCCTACAGTGCCCAAGCTCAAGGCAAAAAAGAAGAAGCCTTGCGCCTCTACCAGGCGGTGGCGGAAAACAATCGCAATGAAATCGGGGCCCGTTCGCGGTTCATGATGGGCGAGTTGTATTTTGCCGAAAAGGATTTTGGGCGGGCGGTCCCCGAATTCGAGAAAGTCCTGTATGGTTTTGGAGCCCAGCAAGCGCCCCCCGAGATCAGGAACTGGCAGGCACGGGCCGCTTTGGAGGCCGGACGCTGCAGCGAGGTTTTGATCAGCAATCTGACGGGGCCTCAGCGGGCCAAGGCGATCCAAATCGCCCAGAAATTCTATCAGACCGTTGTCCAGGATTACCCCCAGCACGAACTGGTGCCGCAGGCCCAGACTCGGCTCGACGAGCTGAAAAAGATGAGTCGCCCTTAGCGGCCGGCGGCCGCGGATCCACTTTCTGCTGGTCGAGGCATGGTTCCGCGGCTTATAATTTCGGACATGCGACGGGCATTCCTCGCTCTCGAATCGATGTTTCATGGTCGTGAGTCATGATGTTCCCAAACCTACCTGGCTTCTCGTTGCCGCCATGTGTCCTTGTCGGCGGCCTGGTTTTGACCGCCTTGCTCGGCGCTACCGGCATCGGGGCACAGGCGGTAGATCCCGCCACCTCGGCGGTAGTCGAATCGATGACGACGGCGACCGATTCGTCTTCGATTCAGGAGTTGGCAATGGCTGCCCAGGCCTTACCGCCGAAGGCACCGGAGAGCCTCGTGAAGCCGGGCACGGATATCGTCAGTTTGCTGATTCAAGGTGGCTGGTTCATGGTTCCGATCGCGTTGGTCAGCCTGTTGGCCTTGGCTTTCGCGATCGAACGTTTCATCGGCTTGCGCCGCGGCAAGATCTTGCCGCGAGGATTGGTGCGGAAGCTGACACAGTTGACCCGCGAGTCGGATGTCATCGATCCTCGCGCAGCCTATCCTTGCTGCCTCGACTATCCTTCCGCGGCGTCGAACGTGGTCAAGGCGATCCTGGCGCGAGCCGGTCGGCCGATGCCGGAACTCGAAGCACTAGCGCAGGAAGTCAGTCAACGCGAAGCGGATAAAGCCTATGCCGGTGTCCGCTGGCTTCATTTTGCTGCCGGTGTGGCTCCCTTGCTGGGGCTGCTCGGGACAATCTGGGGATTGATTCAAGCCTTTCATGATATGACGCTGCTAGGTCCGTCACAGAATCGGGCTGAGTACCTCGGTAGAGGTATCTATATCGCCTTGGTGACAACCCTGGCTGGTCTGGTGGTGGCTATTCCCGCCACCCTGGCTGCCCATTGGTTCGAGGCCAGGATCACCCGCCTGTTCGGATATCTCCAGGAACTGGCTTCGAGCTTGATTGCCAAGCTTGAACGGCTGGAAGGGAAAGCTCGATTCGAGGTCATCGGTCGTGAACTGGTGGGAAGGAACCTGGAGTCTTCGAGGAAGTCGCTAGCCACGGCCGATGTCTCCAAGGGGGCACCACCACCTGGTCCCAATGCAACGACGAACGCCTCGGCTGCGGTCAACCCCGCAACCTCAACTCGCAAGACGATCTACCAACCGTGATGGGGGCGAAAGCGAATGGCTGTTGTCTTGAAGAAGAGTCGAGCTTTGGATGCCTTGAATATGACCCCTTTCATCGACGTCGTATTCATCCTGCTGATTTTCTTCCTGGTGGCGGCCCGTTTTGCCCAGGAAGATCATGAAATTCCGGTTCAATTACCGACCGCACAGTCAGCCCTGCCGATGACCTTGACTCCCGAGGTGTTGACGGTTGGGATCGACGAGCGTGGGAATTTTCAAGCCGAGGGACAGCCGTTGGGGGCGGCCGAGTTGGAAGAGCGTATTCGGCAGCGAGTGGCCGACAATCCCTTGAATCAGATGGTGATCATTCGAGGTGATCGACGGGTCCCGTTTCAGTTTGTCGTGGCGGTGATGGATATGTGTCGTCAGCATAAGGTGCCTACCTATAAAGTCACCACGGCTGTTCCCGAAACTTCGGGTCAAGCAACGGAATGAGCGGCTACGAACTCGAGCCATGGCCACAGCGTTCCTCTCGACCGGGGCTTCAAGGACTGGGCATGGACATGGTCCTTGTTCTCCTCGGTGGGACGACGCTCTGGCTGGCAGTCGAATCCTTGTCGTTCTCGGATCCGCGTTGGCTTTATAATGCCTGGACCTATGTCATCGGTATCCCGCTAGGTCTGGTGGCTGTCGACCTCCTCTTGCGGTCGGTGGTTAGTCGCTTCGTCGAACGTACGATGCAAGTTGCTTTCCTGCTGAGCATGCTCATGCACCTCCTGTTGACGCTGGGCGGGGTCCACCTGGTCGTCCTCTCTCGCGGACCAGAACAGCTGGCTAATACGCTGGCTGCGGCTAGCCTTCGGCAGGAGCGATTGAGCAGTAGTATCCCCGAGTACGTGCAGCAGGCGGAGGAAGCCAATCTCATCAAACCCGATTACTTGCGCCCGGCAGCGACCGATGACGCCGAGGCATCGCAAGCCGAGTTGGAGAAGCAGGCGACGGAATTGCCGGCTACCGTGCCGGCTCCGGCAGATGTGCCGGATACGGTGGTCGAGGCCGCGCCGGCGGAGGTGGTCAAACGAGAGGAGTTGATGGCTGAACCCGAATTACCGTCCGAGCCCCCCGCCGCGGAATTGCCGGACCGCGCTCGGCCGTCGCTCGATCCTCCGGCGCTGGTTGCCATTCCCGGGAATCCGACGCCTCTGCCCGCCGAGAGCCTGCCGATCCTCGAGCCGGCGGCGGTACCCTTGGCGGCTAGCAGCGCGACTCGAGTGCGTGCGGCGTTGGAAAATTTTCCGGTAGATGAACTTCAAGCCAACCCGCTTTTAGCGGTTCGCGAACCCGCCCCCGCCCGACGTCAACCTTGGGTACCTCCGCCCACCGATGTTGCGTTGGGTGAGCCGGGGATGGTCGACTTTACCAAACCGTTTTCGCCCAGCGTACCGGCTGCCCGTATTCCGAACCGGATCCCCGTGCCGGCGGCGGGCGACGGTGCGGCTGCCGGTACCAGCGATCGATTGCCATCGCAGGATTTGGTGGCCGCTGAAACTGCCGCCAGTCGCCTGTCGTCTAATCGCAGTTCGAGCCGTAACTTTTCCGGTCAGGTACTACGCGGCCTGCCGTTGGGCGATGAGGCTTTGAGTCCGGCGGTAGATATCGATCGAACCAAGACGCGATCGCCAATAGTGCTCGGTGGTCGCAAAGGAGCGGTGCCGGATTTGGAAGTCGCCTTGGCTTTACCGGGATCGCCTGGCCCTACGACGGTTCCACGGTTGCCTTCACCGCGACCAACCCCCAACGCCCCGGCCGTGGCGGTGCCTACCCCCGCCTTCCAGCAACGAATGACAAGGAATGACGGTTCGATGGAGCCAGCCGAACTCGGTGAATTCGGTCCGGCGACCGAAGCGGCCATTGAACGAGGCTTGGAGTTCCTAGCTCGAAGCCAACGAGCTGACGGGTCTTGGCGGCTTGAGGACTTTGAAGACTTTCCCCGCTTGCGCAGCCACACCGCTGCCACCGGGCTCGCCCTCCTCTCCTTTCAAGGGGCTGGCTACTCCCATCGGCAATACCAATATGCCACCGTGTGTCAGTCCGCCCTGGCTTACCTGTTGGCCCATCAGAGGGCGGATGGCGATTTGTATCTGGCGATGGATGAGTCCTCGGATGCCAATATCCGCTTCTATTCACACAGTATTGCGGCGTTGGCCCTCTGTGAGGCATTCGGTATGACACAGGACGAATCGCTTCGCGAGCCGGCGCAGCGGGCTGTCCAGTTCATGGTCGCCTCCCAGGATCCACGCGGTGGCGGTTGGCGTTATCAGCCGGGAATCGAATCCGATACCAGTGTCTCCGGCTGGTTCATGATGGCGTTGAAAAGTGCCGAGTTGGCTGGGCTGCGAGTTCCCGCGAAAACCTTCGAGGGGATTGTGCATTGGCTGGACCTGGCGCAAGTGGCGCCGGATCAACGGCATTTGTATCGCTACAATCCCTTCGCGGAGGACAATCCTGTTACGGGACATGGACGCGTCGCCAATCCGACCATGACCGCTGTTGGATTGCTGATGCGGCTTTATCTAGGCTGGCGCCGCGATCATCCTGACATGATTCGCGGGGCCGATCACTTGCTCGGCCATCTGCCGGTTGAAGGTACGGCGAGGAACCCGCAACGCGATACCTACTATTGGTACTATGCGACTCAGGTTCTCTTTCACATGGGAGGCGAGCGGTGGAAGCAATGGAATAATCAGCTTCATCCCTTGTTGATCGAATCACAACTGCGCGAAGGTCGGATGGCCGGTTCCTGGGACCCGATGTTCCCGGTCGCCGATCGCTGGGGGCCATTCGCCGGCCGCTTGTATGTGACTACCCTCAACCTACTCTCGTTGGAGGTTTACTACCGTCACCTCCCTATCTACGAAGAAACAGCTCGTTAGGGATCCTCGATGAGAGCCCAACGGCAGTTGGCTTCAGCAATTTCCCCGACAGCGGACGCTTTGGTTTAAGGCGGCTCAGTTGGCTAGCCGCCGGCGGCAAAAATTTCCTGGCCGGAACCGAACCGGCCTGCTTGCTACCCGAGTTGTGCCTCGACTATCCTGGTCCAGTGAGGACGTGACGGAGGTCGGCGTGGGGAGCGTGGCGGACGGGGGCAGGCTTGGCTGCGACCGTGGGTAGCCGACCTGGGTGGCAACTCGCACGCGGCTTGAGGTTCAGCCGAGAAAGGCTTGCCGACAGCCCGTCTTCGGGGGGCTGGTAGATGGGCAGCGATATGGGGAATGGTATGAAAAGGCGGCAGTTATTTTGGCTGGCCTCGTACCCGAAGTCCGGCAACACCTGGACTCGGGCCTTCCTGGCTGCCTATCGCTTGTGCCTGGATCAACGGCGGCTACCGGCGGCGAACGAGGTTTCCTCGACGGAAACGCTTGCCAAGCTGACGTTGAAACAGCTTCGTCGTGTCTCACGATCCGAGAGTCGCGTTTCCATCTTTTGCGCGTTGGCTGGCAGGCCGCGTCATCAGTTAAGTGAGTTAGCGATTCATGCGAGGCGCGAACAGGTTCAGCAGCACTTGGCCTTGACGATCCCCGAGCACTGCATCGTCAAGACGCATAACGCTCATCAACGACGGTGCGGTTTTTCGTTGATCGCCAGCCAGTGGACCGGTGGCGCTATCTACCTCGTACGGAACCCGCTGGATATCGTCGATTCCATGTCGGATCATGCTGATCTGTCGCATGATGCTACCATCGAGCTGATGAATAACCGGGACCATCGACTGGGCGGCCTCCATTCACCGCTGGTTACGCAGTATGTAGACACGTGGAGTCGGCATGTCGCTTCATGGCTCGACCATGCGGATTTTCCTGTGTTGCTGGTGCGTTATGAGGATATACATCAAGCGCCATTGCGGGAGTTTACCCGGATGGTCGCCTTCCTCGGCTGGGAGGTCGATACTACGGCCCTTCAAAGGGCCATCCCGTTGGCATGCTTCGAAACGCTGCAAGGACTCGAACGCGAACAGGGTTTCCAAGAAACCAGTCGTGTCGCACGCAGCGGTCGTTTTTTTCGTCGTGGCCAGATCGACGCTTGGCGGGAGTTGTTGAGCGAACCTCAGGTTGCGCGGATCATGGCTGACCATGGTTCGATGATGGCAAGGCTTGGTTATCACTCCTCCACTTCGGCAATTCTCGCGGCCGATCCAAGGCGGGTACTCTAGCCATACCATTGGTGCTGGCGATGCACGGGCCCGCTTATCGAGACGGCTTGCAAGCTTCAGAGGCTCGCTTTCAGCGTAACCATCATCGGCAGCGCGAATGCAAACCGCATGCGGCTCGCCATGGTCTGCCGCTGGAAACCTCGAGCGAGGGTTTGGTAAAGCTCAACCACCGGCAACTGGCAGAGAGGAAGATTTTCGAAAAAATACGCAGAAAATGCTTGACAGTCTCCGGAGCCGACCGGCTATATTTTTCGTCGCATTTTTTTCGGGCAGGCTTTTTCTGATCAACACGACGCACTCGCAACGGGGCAGGTATCTTATGCAGCTGCGCATCTTGGATTTGGCGGACGGTTTTCTTGGGCTTTCATCATCGCTTGCAGGTGGGCCTGATCCTGTATCCAGCCCATCGCTGGCTTGGCGGCGGCAGACACGGAGTGGGCGGTCTTCTGGCTGGCGTCGAATGAAAGTGGAACGACTCGATGAGCGTTTGCTCCTCGATGCCGATGGTGTCCCGACGTTGCCGATAGCTACTCCAACCCCCTCTCCTTCGATGGCTCAAGTCCCTCGGCTGCGAGCTTCTCAAACCATGGAAGCTGGGCCAGCCTGGCTTCCGGATCTCGATGGGCTGGGAGGGACGCGGCGGCTTGAACAGCACCCAACATCACCTACTTCGGAGGGAGCGGTATGGAGCGAGTACACCGCGGCCGATCGGGGGTGGTGGAACCGTGATGGCGAGGGAGAAGGTCTCTCTGGCGAGGCGGGCTTGATCAGCGAGGTGGCTCAGTTCTCGGCAGACCAAGCGGAACCGATCTCCGCCTTCGCCTTCGATGAGGAGGCAGCCATGACCCCGACGCCGACCCCGACCCCCACGCCGACGCCGACGCCGACCCCGACGCCGACCCCCACGCCGACCCCGACCCCACCGCCCGCCCCGCTTCCTCCCCCACCGCCCGCTCCCTTCAAGATTACCCAGGTACGACTGGTCGATAGCGAAGGGACGACTCTACGAAAGATCGCCGAGGGCCAAGGCTTTGGGGTGGAGGTTACGGTAGATGGCCCGACTGGGGATAGCGGCGAGTTCGAATCCTCGCAGCGGTTGTTGATTTACGCGGATTGGAATTTCAACGGGGCTTTTGAGGATACCGAGAAGGTCGTCTATCAGGATATCACCGCCCCCGGGACCATCGAATACGCGGCCTCCTTTGTGGCCTTGGATGATGGACCTTGGCCGGGCAACGGGACGTCGTCAGACGAACTGAAGATCAGAGTGGAATTCGTGCGGGATAGTCGTTCAGCCAAGTTGCAGGTTGAGAACCTCCCGCCTCAGATCACCACTACGCCGCGCTTGACGTATGGGCGAAACGCGCAGGGAGAGACGATCGCGATGGTCTCGATCTCGATCATCGATCGTGGGCTTTACGACGAACATACGGCCAAGGTGCGTTGGGCCGATGGGGTGGTGACCGAGAGCCGGGCTTTCATCGATGAACTGACGTGTCTCGAGGCTCGGGCCATCACCGTGACCAGGAAGCTAGACCCTGACAGCCAGTTGTTGCCGCTGCAGGTCGAGGTCTTCGATGATGACCAAGGCGATGACTCGATCTTCCTGGGACAACTTGATCTGGTGCTTAATCACGATGACGATAATGAGAATCGCCGCGAGGATTGGCACGACCGCGGCTTCCGCGACGACGAAATCCAAGCTGTCGACCTCGGTGTCCTGAAGAAAGAGGCGATGGATCCAGCGGATGGCCACTTCGATCTTTACTATGACCTCAGCGTCATTCGCCTCTGGGATTCGCCCGAGAAAAATCGGCTGATCCTTCCTACTGGTTTCGAACTCGCCGAGGATGATTTCGACGGTCAATGGCCGGAGTTCGAGTTCTACACCGGGCAAGATCAAGCTTGGGTCGAAGGGATTGCGACCCTGACCTCCGAGATCGTCTTAAGCTGGATTCCGAAGGATCCCGAAGGTTATGCCTTTGGTTGCGAGTTTCACGCCATCCTCGGCGGGTTGATCCAAGTCCGCGTTTGGTCGCTTGATGTCGATATCGATAGCGACAACGATAACGGTTTCGACTACCCCGACAACAGCCCGTGGGAGGAGTACCTCGAGGATAGCCTCTATGCGATCGGTAAGTTGGTCTATCCCCGGGATACCCATTACACCCCGGTCAGGCTGCGTTTGCCTCGCGGCCTACCGTTAGCGGACCCGACTATCCGCGTCCATATCGACTTCGAACCGATGGGCAGGTCGGGAAACCTGGCGATCTGGAACACCTTTCGCGCTGATCCGAAACGCCTCGATGAAACGATTGGACGCGGCGGCCATCGTGTCTTGCCCTACGAAGAATATACCCTGGCTCAGCTCAATTACGACCCTGCCGATGGTGGGATCACGCTCTTCATCGAGGGGCTGAGTGTGACTGAGAACCATACCACCAAGCGCGATGTCGTCGAGCATGGTAAGCCCGATGATCGTATTCGGGGGCGGATCCTTTCCGGTCCGACCGCCGTGGTCGAAGACGAAGTCAAATACATGATCGTCGTCCGCGACTCCTTCTACCCGCACCTCAACGCCCGTGAGGAGTTGAGGAACGCGATGGCCTCCCAACTCGTCTACAACGCGGGTGCGGAAGCACCCGAATATGCGTTGAAGCGTATGAGCCGGAAAGAGTTGATCGACCTGAAACTACCGCTGCGCGTCGTTGATCTAATCGATGGGAATGAACTGGTCTATGGATTCAAGACTAGTGTCTATCTAGATCACGTCTCAGGTAAGTTCGTCCTCGCTTTCGCCGGTACCGACGATTTGCATGACGTGTTAACTAATGTCTGGCAAGGATTGGGAGAGTACGAATCGCAATATCAGGCAGCGCTCAAAATTGGCCGGGAAATAAGGATGCTTCGCCTGTCATCCCGTTTCGTAGTCACTGGCCACTCGCTCGGGGGCGGCTTGGCCAGCGCCGCGGCGGTGGCCGGCGATATCCATGCCGATACCTTCAATGCCGCCGGCTTGCTGGAAACCAGCTTATCCTACGACCTGGCAGGCCAGCCGCAGTTGCCGGACCCGAACGAACTCGAGCGTTATCGGAATGCCCATCTCGGCCTGGTAGACGCTTACTACCTCGACTGGGATATCCTCAGCCTCATTCAGGACTTGACGCCGCTGCAGAATGCGATCGGCCGCCGTGTCAGGATGGACGGGCCGCTGGATTTGGAGATTCAGGCATATCTGGCGACGCTACTGCCCCACTTGGCATTGGGCATGTCCTGGGGCGCGATCTTCCTGGCCTTTGGAGGTACCTTACAGCCCGCGGTGAAATGCCATACGAGCTACTATTACTTCTACGGGTTGATGGTCGATGAAGAGACCGGGTGGGATATCTATGGCTACACTCAGTTTTAAGCAAGCGTTGAATCTGCTGATCTTGGCAGGCCTGGTGCTTGGAGGTTGCGATCAGGCTGGGAAGTCGCTGCTGTCGGGTTCGGGAGGAGATGCCAGTTTCCATCAACGGTCTGCCTGGAAGCCGGAAGATTTTTTTTCCGATCCGAAAGTCATCGGACTATGCCGCGCGATCGAGGCTGAGGATATCACCAAGATCAAGGAGTGGATTGCAGCTGGAGCGGACGTCAATGCGCGGGGCAAGGATAACATGACCCCGTTGCTGTGGGCCTTCCCCGACAACAAGCTGGCACGTTTTCGCATACTCCTGGAGCATGGGGCCGATCCGAACGTGAAGTTTAGCGGTAATTTTGGGGTACCTCGCGGCTTTGTTCGCGGTGACTCCGTCACCTCCATGGCGGCAACGACGGTGTTCCCAGGTTATTTCGAGGCAGTGATGACACATGGCGGCGATCCGAACATAGAGGACTTCGCCGGTTATCCAATCCTTCACCAGCTAATCGAGACGCCGCTGAGCGTTAGCGAAATGGAACATCGTATCCGCGTTGCTATTAGAGCAGGTGCGAAGATAGACGGTTGTGGTGAAACCGGTAGAAATGCTGCAATGCATGCTGCTAGCCGTCCGATTCCGGAAATTGTTTCATTGATGTTGGAAAATGGGTTGAATCATTTAGTCTATGATGAATTTGATCAGCAACGTTTAGTCCATTACCTTCTCCGAGCGAAAAGCCAACTTCGAGATATAGATTCCGCACAAGCAACGGGCTGCGAGCGGGTGCTTACTTGGCTCAAGGATCATGGCGAGGATATCGAAGAAGCGCGGGCGGATTTGGCTCGTTGGGCAACCTACAAGGGAACACCGGCGATGATCAAGGATCTCTATGATCGCGATATTCAAGCTAGAAAGGAACGCGAGGCAGCGGCGAAGAAAGGCAAGGGGTAGTCGATGGCAAGGGGCAGGGCGGGCATCGCGGGCAGCGGGTGGATAGCGTGGAAGGTACTGTTCTTGAACTACCTTGGTTCAGAGTTACCGGCCCAACAGATCTGTGAACCAGACTGGATTCAGCGGCCGTTGGCCGCCGAGCGGGTCGCGATCGAGCAACCGGCTCGTATCAAACTTATCGATAAGACTAGCGACTTCTTCTTTCAGCGACGGAACAGCCGTATTCTGGCGAGGGCCATCGAGGCTGGCGATACGGACGGGGTGAAGCGATGGTTGCCGAGATTTTCTGACCTCGATCAGGCGGAAGTGGGGGGCGTAACGTTCCTCTTTTGGGCGTTGATGCAGGACAATCTTGAGGCCTTTCAAATGCTGCTGGAGCAGGGAGCTGATCCGGATGCGATGCTCGAACTGGAAGATCAACGGCTGGCCGAGGAGTTGGTCGGCGAGACCAACGGCGGCTACCGCTTCAGCTACCGTCACCGCGATTCGCTCCTCTTCGGGATCTTGAGAAATCAAACTTTTCGCTGCAATTATTTGCCGACCGTTTTGGCCTATAGCCCGGAGGTGGATCGACGAGACCATGCCGGTCAAAGCCTGCTGCACCTCGTCTTGTCCCAGCCAGGGCATGTTTGCCAGACCCACAGCCTACAGCGATTGATTGAGAGTGGCATCGACGTGAACGCGCGGAATCCGGCCGGCGAGACTCCGTTGGTGCTGGCGTGGAAGGCTGGGAACGAGCCGGACTGCCGTCGCTTGCTGGAGGCGGGGGCCGACCCGTGGCTCGCGGATGCGTCCGGTCGCAACCTCATCGACTACCTCGAGTTGCGGCGACGGGCCGGCCAGCAGTCCACGCTGGATGGTTGGTTCCAGCAGTGGCTGCGTCGACACGGCTCCCGCCGCTAAGGCGGCCGCAAATGTCTACGCAGTATCAGCCCCAACTATGGTTGGAGTCGCTTCGGGATGCGAAAATACGTCGCATCGGAGTCAAGTATCGATAGAGTCGTTAGCTCGAGGAACCGAGTCGTGAGGAATAATCAAGTTGCCTGCAGGGTATTGATCCAGGGGATGGCTGGGAGAGTACCGAATCGAGCTGGGTGGGGATGGCTTGCCATGATGATGGCCCTGGGCGTGGGAACACTCTTCGGGGAGGATGGGAAGACGCAAGCCCTCGAGGGGAAGGGCAAAACCGTGGTTGAGGAGTCCTCGTTATCGACGGCTCCCTCCGAGTCGAATCGCGATAGTCAAGCGAAGGAAGCTTGGAAGGACAATATATTGCGGCCGAAACAAATGGTCGTGGATTGGCTGACTCAACCTGATGTCATCGCTCGTTTTGGTGCGATCTCGGACAGTATTTGGGAATACGCCGAATTGGGGCTCCAGGAGTATCGATCGGCAGGGTTGTTGATCGAAACGTTGGAGGCGGAGGGCTTCCAGGTGGAAAAAGGGTTGGCGGGCATGCCGACTTGCTTTGTGGCCAGCTATGGTTCGGGTAGTCCAGTGATTGGTATTCTGGCTGAGTACGATGCTTTACCGATGATCTCACAACGAGCGAACTCCTACCGCCAGCAACCTTTGGTCGAAGGTGGCCCCGGTCATGGCTGCGGCCATAACCAGATGGCCGCCAGCGCCACGGCGGCGGCTATCGCCGTGCGGCGGGCGATACAAGCCCACCAGTTGACAGGCACGATCAAGTTGTTTGGTTCGCCCGGAGAAGAAATGCTAGTGAGTCGTCCCTTCATGATTCGAGCGGGTCTATTCGAGGATGTCGATGCCGTCATCAACAACCATACGAGTTCGGATTTTTCGACCGATTATGGAGTGCGCGGCAGTGCCCTGATGTCGGTGATGTTTACCTTCACCGGCAAGACAGCGCATAGCGCTGGTAGTCCTTGGAATGGTCGGAGTGCTTTGGACGCCGTCGAGATCATGAATGTAGCGACCAATTTTCTCCGCGAGCATCTTCATTATTCCCACCGGATGCACTATGTCATCCCGCAGGGTGGCGATGCTCCCAACGTCGTACCCGATACCGCCAGCGTTTGGTATTTCCTGCGGAATAACGACGAAAACCTGTTGGATATGTTCAGTCGTGTCCAGGATTGCGCACGGGGGGCGGCCCTAGCGACCGGAACGAAGCTGGCATCGATGCGCGTCCTGGCGGCGACCCACCAGGCCCACCATAACCGCACCTTGGCGGAAGTGATGCAGCAGAACATCGAGTGGATCGGGATGCCGAATTGGACCAAGGAAGAGGAGGATTTCGCCCGCATTTTACAAGCCGAATTGGGGAGTCGTCCGGTCGGGCGACCACACAGCGTCGAACGTATCAAGATTCCCGAGCCAACATTCACCGGTGGCTCGTCTTCAGACCATGGCGATGTCACCCTGGTCGTTCCCACCGCCACGATTCGTTTTCCTGGGATCCCTCCCGGAGTTCTCGGTCACCATTGGTCGACGGTGGCGTGCGGTTACGGGGCTGCTGCCCATAAAGGCTTGAACGTCGGCGCGAAGGCGATGGCGGCTACTGCCATGGATCTTTTGACACGCCCGGAACTGCTGGTCGCCATTCGAAATGAATTCGATGCATACAGCGAGAAACATCCCTACCAGTCCTTCTTGCCGGAAGAGGCTGTCCCGCCTCTGGATATCAATCAGCGGATGATGGAGCAGTTTCGTCCGATGATCGAACAGGCTTTGAGGGATTAGTCGGAGGTGATCCTCAGCAGGGGATGCTCAGCAAGCCGTGAGGAATGGCTGGCAAGCAGAGCTACCGATTTCACGCAGGCACGAGAGGCCTGGGTGGCCGGGAATGGCAACCGCTGCTCGGACTGCCTCATCCTAGGCCGGCGGGAATGGGAGGTCGTCGACCAAGCATTGGAAATTTTGTCAGTTCGACTGTTATCCTCGAGGTGGCGACTTATACTGCCAGGCGTGGGGAGGGTACGGGGAGCAAAGGAGCAGGTGGAGGGCGAACATCGCATCGCCGCCGTTCATCGGCCGCTCGGATCGACCAACCGCCGGTCGCATCCCAAGGGAAGGGGGGCGTCGGTTAGGCTTCTCGACGGTTTATATGGGCAGTTCGACGATAGGGGTAAGGTGATGAAAATCTGTGCGGCCATGAATGTGGATGGCGAGGGGAGGATGCTGGAGTCAACCATCGAGCACTTGCTACCATGGGCAGATCTGATCCTGATTGCCGCCTCGTCCAAAGCGGAGAGTTCGGTGGCAGCGATTCGAACGGGAAGGGGTGGTGCTGGCAGCGAAGGCCGACCGGTAGCCACGATAGTCGTACGGCCTTTCGAGGGTAGCGACCATCAAGGGATCGCATGGGATTTCCTGTTACACCAGGCTCATCTGCAGGGAGCTGACGGGGTACTCTTGATGAAACCGCAGGAAAGATTGGAAGGAACTCCCGCCGGGATTCGTCAGCAGTTGCATCAGCAGCTGCAGGAGGCCAGGTCGACTCAGGTATGGCGGTTATGGTCTACGTGCAACCAGCAGGCCGAAGAGCGGTTTTTTCGCTTACCAGTTCACACGCAACTGCGATGGATGGGCGCGATTGATAGTTGGTTGGAAGGGGGAGAAGCGTTCGACTCGGGAGAGCTGGATGAAATCAGGTTGATTTCGGCGACGGATTCATTCGCCGACCGCGCAGAAGTATTTCGGCGGGAGTTGCGATTGCTTGAAGATTGTCTTCAATCGGAGCCGCGTAACTACCAATATTGGCATGCCTTAGGCAAAAGGTATCGTCATTTGGGGAATCGCGAAGAAGCGTTGGTCGCTTTCAAGCAAGCGGTCCTGGTAGGCGGTGCGGGTCGCGAAGTGGTGGCTGCGTCCGCTCTGAACGGAGCTGGTGTGGCTATCGAAATGGGAGACTATCAAACGGCCTTGGAAGTCTGTTGCCTGGGGTTGGCGTGTTGCCCGGATTGGTCCGAACTCTTTTGGACAGCGGGATACTGTTGCTATTACCTGGGAAGGTATCCAGAGAGTATTCTCTGGGAAAATTTCGCCGTCTCCTTGGGGCATTATCGCGGGCTGGCGACCGGCCAACATCGCAAACATCATCGACAACTGCTCGGTTGGTTTGACGGCCCGTATGAAGTGTTGCAGTATGCCCTGGAGAGGCAGGGGCAGTCGCAGGAAGCGCGACAGGCGGGAAGCCTTCGCCAGCAAGCGCGCTCGGCCCGGTTGGCCTTCAGTCAGCAGGCCGTCGATTCGCCTCGTCCTGCGCGGGTAACCCGTTAGCTTGCCGATCCCGATCGCTGCAGGCTACGACCGCCAACTCTGGTCAAAGGATTCAGGCTCTGGGCTAGTCCAACCCGGCGTCTCGAGCTGGATTCGGCGACGACGGCATCTTCGGGCGGTGCGTCGAAGCCGGTCAAGAGCAACAACCGCCGTGTTGTTCCCGTCCAGCCGTGGCTTCGTCGGTTAGGAAAGTTCCTGCAGGGCAGCCAAGACCTGCTCGTCGTGGCCATCGACGCTTACTTTTTTCCAAACCCGCGCGATTTTGCCGGAGGCATCGATCAAATAGGTGCTGCGTTGGATACCCATCGACTTTTTTCCGTACATGTTCTTTTCCCGCCAGGCCCCATAGGCCTCTGCCACACTGTGGTCCGTGTCGGCCAGCAGCGGAAAATTCAACTCAAATTTGTCGCGAAACCTGGCGTGCGACTCGACTGAATCGGGGCTGATCCCCAGGACGACGGCTTGAGTTTTGGCCAGCTGACTTTGGGCATCACGAAAATTGCAAGCCTCTTTTGTGCACCCCGGGGTGTCATCCTTCGGGTAAAAGTAGAGGACGATCGGCTGCCCCTGGAATTGGGTCAACTTGATCTTTTTCCCCGAGTCGGAAGAGAGGGTGAAGCCGGGGGCTGGGGTGCCGGGTTCCAACCAGTCGCTCATGTGGGGTACCTTTTTGGGTAGAAAGGGAGTGGGCTTCGTGTTCTAATAGGGTGTTAAGAATTATGAGGTTTCGTCAAGTCCCGGCCGTTTTTTGCGGTTGCCGACGAGCCGGTCAAGGGCCGTGAGTTCTTGATTTTTTGGGAAGGATAGGCTGTTAATCCCGTGAGCCCGCGGAGGTCTCCGAAACTGCATGACCAAAGAACACCGTAGCCCTGTCGAGCTCGAAGAAATCGTCAATCCGGTAGCTGTTCCTTCGCCGGAACAGCTTGAGCATAGTTTTCGGCTGGCGAAGGCAGCGGCGCGGGCGGCTGCCGAGAACAAGGGACAGGATATCGTGATGATCGATGTCTCGAAGCAGACATCGATTTTCGATTGCTTTTTGATCGTCACGGGAACCAGTCGACGGCAACTGCATGCTATCAGTGATGAAATCGACCGCGCCCTGGAGGGGTTGGGGGAGCGGCGAATCAGCACTTCCGGTTATGACGAAAGCCGCTGGATTGTCCTTGATTACGGTGGGCTTTTGGTACACCTGTTCGATGACGAGACACGGGCCTTCTATGATTTGGAAGGTTTGTGGGCCGACAGCCCACGGGTCGATTTGAGTGATGCTTTGAGGAATACCGGTGCGGCGATCGTTCGGACCGACGGCTGAGGCCAAATCAACGACCACCTTGCGGTCTATCATTGTCGACCTTCGGTCCAGGAGAGGATAGCGAGCCCCATGAGCATTCCCATGTCCCCGGAGTACCTGCTTTATTACGTGCCTTTGTTGATCGCGGTGTCGCTGGTGCTTGGGGCGACAAAACACGAACGGAATTCGCTGATTTTTCGCCAAGCCACGGGGACAGCGGTCTGGTTCACGATCTTCATGCTCATCGTCGCTGCCGTCTTGATGGTGGCCACCTGGTTCCTTTGAGCTCGGGAAGCCAAGCCGAAAGGGCTGGGGTTGATCCGGCGATCGGTGGGAACGTCTGGGAATTTCCCACTCTTCCTGGCTTGGCCTAGGGTTTTCTGGCACCGGCTTGGGGTTCGCGCCGAAGCCTGGATGGCGCGGGACGGACGGCGGTGGGGCGGATTTCATTCACTGGCCAGCTAAAACCATTGGACTCCTCGGGAACGCAACCTAAGATACTGGTTAGTCGCCCCGACCCGGTAAGATGGTAGCGGTTTTGACGACTGGGCGATCTGGCTTGGATGGCGATTGCCGTCGACCGTGGTTTCGGCAGACTGGCGTAGGATCCCTGACGGCGAGGCCAAGCTAGGCTTGCGTGGTTCTTCATATACTCATTTTCCGCGTGGTACTTCGATGAAGTTGCTGAGTCTTCGTTTTGGGTTGCAAGCTTGTTGTTTGTGGATGCTAGGGGTGACCCTGGTGGCTCAAGCCGTCGGGCAGGAGACGCCCGAGTATCCGCCGCACGACAAAATCCTCGAGGGTTTCACCCGCGCCGAATCGCGGTCGCCCGACCATCAGGCGCTGGGGAACATTTACACCCGTGAACGCGACTCGCAGATGTACCTTGAGCTTCCCAAGGACTTCGCCACCAAAAAATATTTCATCGCCCTGACCGTGAGTAGTGGCGATGATTACGCGGGGTTGCAGGCGGGTGACTACTATGTTTATTGGCGGCAGTACAACAAACGCTTGGCCCTGGTGGTCCCCAATCTCGATATTCGTTCCACCGGCGAGCCGGAATCGAAGTCTTCGATCAAACGTCTTTTCACCGACCGTGTTTTATTGGACGTTCCTATTGTTGCGATGGTCCCACGCGGTGGTCCCTTGATCGATGCTGACGCATTGTTCATCGGTGAGTCCGCCAAATTT
>JBILTQ010000398.1:0-5010 GCA_044371435.1 Pirellulaceae bacterium
CCGGTCCAGTCTTGATCAACCCCTAGCGGGAGAGTTTTTATGAGTATCCAACCAGCACTCGCCGCACGCCGCAATTTTCTTGGTGGCGCCGGTATCACCTTAGCCCTGCCTTGGCTGGAGTCGTTGGGCGGTCTTTCGCATGCTGCCGAAGTCGGCCGGGAGCCGCGCCGGCTGTTGCTGGTATGTTTGCCGCTGGGGATTTATCGCGAAGCCTACGTGCCGAAACAGGCGGGGACGGATTACGAACTCACGGAATATCTCGCTCCCTTGGCCGATTTCCGCCAGCAGTTCACCGTCATCTCCGGCCTCGATCACCCAGGCGTCGGTGGCGGGCATGCCGCCCAAACACGTATCTTCACCGGCATCCCCTCCGTCGAACGCAATCGCCGCTCACTCGACCAGCAGGTGGCAGCTACCCTCGGGCGGCATACTCGTTTCGATACGTTGACGCTCAGCGCGGGGGCGAATGAATTCAGCTGGACCGACAGCGGCAGCATGGCGCCGCCGGAGAAGAATACTGTCGAGGCCTTCACCAAACTATTTATGGAAGAAGAGGCCGCCGACAAAGAGAAGGTGCTCCGCGAGATCGGCCGTGGCCATAGTATCCTCGACCTTGTCCTCGAGGAGGCGCGCGGGATGCAGGCTCGCTTATCCAAACGCGATCAAGAGAAACTCGAGGAATATTTCGAATCGGTTCGGGCTACCGAGAAACGCCTCGTCAAATCCGAGGAATGGTTGCACTCCCCCAAACCCAAGATCGATAGGCAGCCTCCCGAACCCTTTGCCCCAGAAGAGATTGTTACCAACCTTCGGACCGTCTGCGACCTTAGCCATCTCGCCTTCAAGACCGATAGTACGCGCGTCATTACCTTCGGCTACTTCCGTCAGGATATGGTCGCTATCCCCGGTGTGAATATCGGCTATCATAACCTCTCCCACCACGGGCAAGATGATGGAAACATCGCCCAGCTCAAGCGGATCGAAATCGCCTTCTTCAACGAGCTGAAGACGCTGCTGACCAATCTGCGTCAAACTCGCGAAGGGGACGCCACCCTCCTCGACCGCACCACCATCCTGGTCACTTCGAATCTCGGCAGCGGCTCGAGTCACAGCAACAAAGACTTGCCAGTGTTACTTGCCGGTGGCCGCTTCCAACACGGCCAGCACTTGGCTTTCGAGCCGAGCACTGTGCCGCTGAGTAATTTGTTCGTCAGTGTGCTGCAGCAGCTGGGGCTTGAGGACGAGAGCTTCGGCACCTCCACCGGACCGCTCGCCGGACTCGAGATAGGATAAAACGCTTTCCGCGTCCCTCACGCTGAAGCGTGAACTTCCCTTAATCTTGATTCCAAATCCACTGGGAACGGTCCATTTGCGGGTTGGGGTGCGGGAACTGGGCATCGGTCTCCTTCCACCAGGTTTGCAAGTCGGCCATGAGCTCGGCGACTTTCTCCGGCCTGCTTGCCGCCAGATCCTGCTGCTCACCCAAGTCTTCAGTCAAGTGGAATAACTCGTTCCTCATCCCCAGCACGAAGCGGCCCGAGAGTATTCCAGGTTTGGGCTCACAATCTGTAGGATCGAGATAGTCGCCAAAGTAGTGGATCAGTTTGTAGTCTCCCTTACGGATCATCGAGCACGGGGTCTTCGCAAAGGCGACCACATATTCGGGGTGATGCGAATAGATCGCCTGGCGAGCAGGAATGCCGCTCTGTGTCAGCAACGGCAGGAGGCTGACCCCGTCGAGCACCTGCTCGCTTGGAAGTTTACCGCCGGCAAGCTCCATGAAGGTCGGGAAAAAATCGACCACATGCACGGGTGTCGGGCACACGGCGCCTGCCGGGACGCGTCGAGGCCAACGCACAATCATCGGGACGCGGATCCCGCCTTCGTAAAGCTGACCCTTGCCGCCGCGGAGCGGAGCGTTATCCCAGACACGCGTCAGGCCACCATTGTCGGAAAGGAAGACCACCAGCGTTTGGTCGGCAAGGCCCAATTCGTCGAGTTTGGCGGTGACTCGGCCAACCGAGTGGTCTAACTGCTCGATCATCGCCAGGTAGTCCGCCGACACACGCTCCGCGAAAACGCCATCGGGATCTCGGCTACGGCGAAAACCTTTGGCTTCATATTTGGCGACCAGCCCTTCAGGCACTTCGAAGGGGGTGTGGACCGAATGGTGGGCGAGATACGCCATGAACGGTCGGCCATGGGCTTGCTCGATGAAGTGAAGCAAATCCTCGGTGATGGCTGTCACCTGCTTGTCGACGACTGGCGACCGGCAGGCACCGACAAACTCTAGTCCATAAGCATGAAAGTAAGCGAGCCCATGCCGCGACAACAGTTGCTCCGCCGTGTAGGCTGGCCCGAGATGCCACTTGCCGCTCATCCCTGTCGCGTATCCGGCGTCGCGCAGCATTTCGAAGAGGGTGTAGCAGGTGGGGGGCAAGCTATCAGCGCGACCGGGCGAGATTAGCGGCGCGTAAATGGGGGACTTCGTTTCCACGGAAGTCAATCGCGTTCGGGCTCCATCTTGCCCGGAAAATAAAGCCGCGCGGGTCGGCAAGCATTGTGACAACACGTAGGCATCGGTAAATCGCATCCCTTCGGCCGCCAAGCGATCGAGGTGCGGCGTAGGCACGAATTGGTTCCCGTAGCAGCCGAGAGCATTCCAGCCGAGATCGTCCGCCAGGATAAAAACGATATTCGGCCTGGGCTCCGCCCCAACCGACGCGGCGATACCAAGAGCCCCCCAGCAAGTCCAGGCGGATACCAGCCAGGCCACGCCGGAAGGTGAGGCTTGTCGCCGATGGTATTCCCGATGCATCTGTCGATGGTCTCCCGTCAAGATCTACGATCACCGACCGAAGGCTGGCTCCCCTGTTTCCTCGGCCACTCCATTGTATCCCATCCGGTCTCCCCTCGCCGTGCGTCCCCTTCTGGTCGCCAGCGACCGATAATCGCGGCATCGAATCGCGGTCGGCGGGCTGGCCAGCTTCGTGGATGGAAAACCACCTTATTTGGCCTTCACCTCCAGGACAGCCGGCTCAATTTTTGCCTGGGCCTTCGGGATGTACCAGACGTCGCGTTCAGGATCGATGCCCCCCCTCATCTCTTCGACTACCGCGCGATCGATGATCTGGACTCCGCGTGCAGCCATCAACTCGAAGGTATCTTCTCCGGGTTGGTCTGGAGTGTAATCGGGGAACTGGCTCCGCGTCCGCGATATCCGGTATCGATGCGATAGCTTGGTCGAGGCGAAGGCTTCTTCCACCCCTTCGCGGCCGATCATAAATCCGAGCAGACCGCCCCAGGTAGCGGTAGGGTTGTCGGAGTCCCAGCCGGCAAGCGTCCCGATCTGGATCGTGCGTCGGAAATCCCCTTCACCATAAAACAAGCTAATCAGGCTAGCTCCAAAGTTGATCCCGGCATCAAACCAACTGCGATAGTTGTAGCCATCGATGGTTTGCCCAGTATGGCGACGGTAAAGGGCATCTCGGGTGCGTTCCCAGTCGTTTTTGTCGGGATTGGCCAGATAGTCCTGCTTGATGAAATCGAACATCTTGGCTGGGAACGATTCATTCGGCAGTCGCTGGCGAGCGGTATCGGCGAGCCACATCACCTGCTCGCGCCTCGGCCGTTGCGGGTCGACCTGCGACGCCAGGGAGTGCATGATGACATAGAATTCGGCGATCGCTTGGGCTTCACCAGCTGCGGTGGTGCGGATAGGTAAATGCGCCATGCGCAGCGCCAAATCAGGCCGGGTCGGGGCAAACAAGCCAAAAATTTCGGTGGTTAGCTGGGCATCGATTTGATCATGGAATGGATTGTTTTGCGGCAGGCTGGTTTCCGGTGGCCGCATCCCGTCGAGCATCAGATGAAAGGCCTTCTCATTGGAAACCCACAAATAGTTGGGTTCCTCGCGTTGGATATGCGTCAGCCAGCCATCGCGGATCTGCTCGGCCGACAACACGCTCACGCCATGCCTGGTTAGCAAATGCTGATAGATGTACTCGATGTCCGTATCATCGTCGGACCCCCAAGGTTCACCTTCCGGAACCAGAACGAAGTCGATCACCTGACGCTTGCGTCCTTGATTCGTTCCCCAGCCTTTGTCGGTGAAGAATGGTCCCGATTTTTTCACCCCTTCGGTAACCAGTCCCGTCCAATTGGCAATGCACTCCCCCAACCAAAAACCATGCAGCTTGGCATAGTATTCACCCCGGGAGAGCACCACATCATCCGGTTGAGGGACATACTTTGTAGGCTTCAGTCCTGAATTCAAGGCGACCGACTGAGCCTTGGAAGAGAGGGGCGGGATGGAGAAAAAAACTGCGAGGGCGGCCAGCGAAAGGATGGAGGTGTGGTCTTTCATGAAGTTTACTCTCTCGAGGATGGGAGGGGGGCATGGCGAGTGACGGTTACATAGTACGCACCGCAGATCTCGTTGCCTGAATCATCGAGCAGCCAGGTCTGGAGTTCGACCGGGCCGGCTGGAAGGACTGTCGAGAAACGGATTGCGGTCTGTGAGCGATCCGGGGCCGCGGTCGCAGTGTACCCTCCAACGCGAATGCGCCCCTTGGCGATGGGAAGGGCGACAGCCGGTTCGAAACTCCCGTCGGTCACCGGGGTCCTCGTTAACGAAGCTTTCAAAGTCAACCCAGCTTCGACGGGATAACGCCTGAGTTCGAAGGTGTAGCGGCCAGGCTGGTCGACTCGCAAATGCCAAAGGCCATTCTTGGGTTCACCCGCCCGTATCTGTTTCTGTTGGTCGACGAAAACATCGAGCCATTCACAAGCGGTCAATCGCACCGGGTTCTCGTGATCACTCCCGATCACCACCCGTTGGACCTCGTTGACCTGGTTTTTAACCCCGTCCCACCAGGCCTCCAGATGGGTGCGCAGCTTGGCGACGATTTCCGGGTGTTCGGCCGCCACATCGACTTGCTGCCGTGGGTCAGCTTGGAGGTTATACAGTCGGCGGTTTTCCAACAAACGCCAGTGCTTCCAGAGGACCGC
>JBILTQ010000514.1:0-3201 GCA_044371435.1 Pirellulaceae bacterium
CGGCTCCATCGCGGTGTGGGATGGCTGGATTGCGGTCGGTATAGGTCACTTGGAAGTGCGGCGTGCGGCTGTAATTGATCACTAGCCGCCGCTCTTCGAGTCCCCTGCTGTTTTCACGGAGGAGCGGCGCCAGACTCACTCCATCCAGCGATTCAAAGTCTGGTTGCGCACCGACCCGTTCCGCCGGCGTTGATGGCTCACCCAGGAAATTTGTGATCATCGGGGCACCTCGGCCCGCGGTGGTTGCGAGACAAGGGCTCGCTGCACCTCGACCACGCGCTGGGCCTGCCGGGAATCCATTTTCAGGTAGCGATGATTGCCCCCTGCCTTGGGCAGGAACCGGGTGAAGCCGTCATCCTCGATGGCGACCGTACCCGGCTCGGAATAACCAAAGTATCCTTCATTTTCGCGAACGGCGACCAGCACACTCGTCAAATCCCAACTCGGTCGATCATGGTTTGGCCCGCTGTGCAACCGATAGGCCTCGGGAACAAGATGATGGTGACGGTAGCGAAAATCGCGGGCGATGCTCTCCCGAGGATACTTTGCGCTGAGGCCGATATGGAAGTCGCTCCACAGGACCGGGACCGTCGGTGGCCAATGCTTGACCAGGCGTTGCATGGAAGAAACTTGACTGCGAACGTTGGCTTCCAGGTAACGGGCGTTTCCCTCGACCGGAGCAAAAGCACCGGCCATGATCGAAAGGAGCTTGACCTTTTCCTGCACCAGTCGTTCCCCGTCGAGTGGGCTGAATTGGTCGGCGGGTGATGCCAGCAGGTCGGCGATGTTCACCGCCAAACCGACTTGAACCAGGGTGATACTTTGCCTTTCGGCAGTGGACAAGACTTGGCGCAGGACGCGTACCGCATCGGGCGCTTGCTCACTATCGAGCAAGCGGTGCGGATAGCGAAACCTTTCCCCCTCGCGGGCCTTTACCAATTCGAGATACTTGCTCTCCCGAGGATAATGCCCCTTGGTGACGCCGATCGGCACCTCGGGGCGACCGTAAAAGGTGTTGATCGCATCCACCATCGGACCATTGAGCGGATGTGTTTTGGAGACAGTGACGGCGGCGATACGGCACTCGTGGCGGTCAGCTAAGGTGTGTAGCATCGCCAGCGCCAGGACATCGTCGACATCCCCGGCGATATCGGTGTCGAAGACGACGATCGGTGAATCGATGGCGACTGTCGACCGGCTCCATGCCAGGCTTAGCAGTAGCCCGGTGATCGCAAGGCGGGGAACGGACTTCACGATAGGTTTCTCCAGCTTCTTCGGAGGGTATCCATGAAGACGGCAACGATAATCACGACGCCGGTGATGATCTGCTTGTTCGCATCTTCGACCGACATCCGACTAAGTCCGGTTTGCAAGACTGCGATCATCAAGACACCCAGGAAAGTACTGATGGCATTGCCACGTCCCCCCATCAGACTCGTACCGCCGATCACACACGCCGCAATCGCGGATAATTCGATACCGGTCCCGGCCCCCGGATCAGCGGCTTCCATCAAGGAAGCAGGGGCTAACCCGGCCAGGCCGCATAACAGACCGCTGATGATGAAGACGGCAATCGACCAAGGTTCGGTCCGAATGCCCGACAAGCGGACCGCTTCAGCGTTCGTGCCGATGGCTATGCAGTAACGGCCGAAGACCGTGCGACTGAGCAGGAACTGAACGCCGAATACCGAGGCCAGGGCCAGTAGAAAGGCCGGCGAAAGTCCCAGGCCGGAGATGGGTTGGCTGATGATGCCGATCTCCGCTCCGAGGCTCAGGGTGTTCGAATCGAGCAAGCGTCGGGTAGCGCCGCGGGCGATTTCGAGCATTCCCAGCGAGACGATAAAGGAGGGGATGCGGAAACAGATCGAGATGCTACCCGTCAGCCAGCCGCAAACAGCCCCCGTGAGGACTCCGGCCGGGATGGCGGCCCATAGCGGCCAGTGGGCTTTTGCCGAGAGGACTCCCACCACGGCCCCGGCTAAGGCCATCACACTACCTACCGATAGATCGATCTGGCCGATCACCAGCACCAGCGTCATGCCGACCGCCAGCAGCGTCAATTCGGGAATCTGGTTGGCGATCAAGCGGACGGTACCGAGCTGAAAAAAGCTCTCCGTCTGCAGACTGAAGAAGGCGATCATCACCAGCAAGACAGCCAGTAACCCACCGTACTGCACCACCAGACTTCGCCAGGCATTTCTATCCATGCGCGATGACCTCCGTAGCTTGATAACCGGAGAAGGCAGCCTGCATGATCCGCTGTCGGCTGGCTGAATTACGATCCAACAGCCCTGCCCATCGCCCCGCGGACATGACTCCGATATGGTCGCAGGTTTCGAGCAACTCTTCGAGGTCACTGCTGACGATCACCAAGCCTTTACCGGCTTCAGCCAGTGAGTCGAACAAGCGGTAGATGCGTCGACGGGCAGCGATATCGATTCCTCGCGTCGGTTCATCGAAGAAGAAAATATCCGCCTCGCGCAACAACCAGCGGGCGATGGCTACCTTCTGCTGGTTGCCGCCGCTGAGGGTCAACACCGCTTGCTCACGGTTCTGGCATTTGATCTCGAGGGCCGCGATCATCTCGTCCACCGCCTGGCACTCCTGAAACCCACGCACCAGCCCCCAACGAGAGAAATGGGAAGCCAGTGAGTTCAAGGTACTGTTGCAGCGAATCGACTGTGTCAGCAGCAGCCCGTTCTGCTTGCGATCCTCGGTGACCATGGCCAGGCCCGCCGCGACCGCTTGCCCCGGATGATGAAACCGTCGGCCAACCGAGGGTGGCTTGGGCCGACGCAGGAGATGGGCAGGCTTCGCCAGCAGCCTCGCCCGCAGCGATGTCAGCCAGACGCCCCCCTTGCCCTGCGATTGGCTTGGCTCCGAGCGTTCTTCGGCCGATTCGCGGTGGAGCCACACCGCTCCCGACTCGGCGCGATCTGCCCCAAAGATCAAGCGAAGCAGTTCGGTCCGGCCTGATCCGACCAAGCCGGCAATTCCCAGGCGTTGCCCGGCATGCAGACGAAAACTGACATCGCGCACGCGTCCGCCGGACAGCTTTTCAACTTCCATCAAGCAGCGCGGGGTCAGGTGCGAATGGAAATCGGTCGACCGCTGAGGTTGGGTGCCACTCATCCATTCAATCATCTGATCGGATGTCAGCGAATCGATAGACTCGGTACACACGTGGCGTCCATCGCGCAA
>JBILTQ010000017.1:0-28077 GCA_044371435.1 Pirellulaceae bacterium
CATGCTTCTCTACCCCAACCTTTCGAAAGAGTCCCGGCCGATGAGAAAGAAACAGCTTTTACCGCGACGTGACTTTTTCAAAGCAGCCTCTACTGCTTTTGCTTTTACCTACCTGCCTCGCCGTGTCTGGGGGGCCAACGAACGATTGTATGTCGCGGGGATCGGCGTTGGCGGTAAAGGTGCCAGCGATGTAGCCGACATTACCGCGGCCGGCGGAACCTATGTGGCTTTATGCGACGTCGACCCGCAGCGGGCTGCCAAATCGTTGGAGCGATATCCGACCGCCAAGGTGTATTCGGATTTTCGCCAGCTCTTCGACAAGGAGAAAGGGATCGATGCCGTATCGGTGAGTACCCCTGATCACGTCCACGCGATCGCCGCCTTGACGGCCATGTCGTTGGGCAAGCATGTTTACTGCCAGAAGCCGTTGACCTACTCGATCCATGAAGCCCGTTTGATGGCCAAGGCGGCTGCCTATTTCCGGGTACAGACGCAGATGGGAAACCAAGCGCACGCCGATGAGCCTATTCGTCGAGCTGTCGAATTGATTCGAGCGGGGATCATCGGACCGGTTCGCGAGGTCCATGCTTGGACGAACCGTCCGATTTGGCCGCAGGGGGCCGCTGCGTTGGCTGAACGCCAGAAATCGATGGCGGTGCCGAAGCCGGCTGGCTTGGACTGGGAGGCTTGGCTGGGGCCTGCACCTGCTCGCGATTACAACGCCTGCTATGTCCCGTTCAAGTGGCGGGGATGGTGGGACTTCGGGACGGGGGCTGTGGGCGATATGGCTTGCCACATCATGGATATGCCTTATTGGGCTTTGGATCTTGGAGCCCCGTTGACAGTCGCGGCCGAATCGGGAGGGCTCACGCCGGAAACCGCTCCCGATTGGTCGACCATTACCTATCGGTTTGCGGCGCGAACTCGAGTGGGTGGGGGAAGTTTGGGGGCGTCGGTGGGCCCCGTCGCGACCGTTGAACAACCGGCGGTCAAGTTTGTGTGGTACGACGGGATTCGCGACGGGCGTCAAAATGCCCCCTACGAGTTGCTGGCTCGCGCCACCGAGGAGATTCGGCGAAGCTCGCCCGCTATGGATGTCCCTGCCGAAGGGACTGGGAAGAAGAAAAAAAAGCGAGCGTCAGCGGCTATTGATTCGCCCGGACGCTGGGATCTTATCATGATCGGCGACGAGGGGGTGATGCTCTTCAGCCGAGTCAGCGAGGATTGGATTATCACCCCCTCCGCTCGAGCGGCCGCTTTTGCAGCCACCCCCAAGTCAATCCCGCGGGTGGCCAATGAAGACCAGGAGTGGGTGGATGCGTGCCGCGGTGGGGCGAAGCCGTTATCGAGTTTTGACTATGCGGCCCCATTCACCGAGACGGCTATTCTGGGGACCATGGCCATTCGGCTGAATCAGCCACTGGAATGGGATGCGCAGGCGATGCAGGTAACCAATGTGCCGGAAGCGGACGCGTTGATCCGACGCGAGTATCGCCGAGGTTGGGTATTACCGGTAAGCGACCAACTGCTCGGTACCCACTGAGGCGGCTTTTACATCGAGTGCCCGGCGCGGTAGGCTGAGGATCGGGGAGCCAGCCATGCCTGGGCTACCAGCCGATCGAATTGTCGGGATGTATCGGCCGAAGAGAATACCCGCGTGCTCCGCCCGCCTGGTGGCTGGTCGAAGAGTGGGCACGATCGATCCCATTGTCCAATGAGTGAGTCAAGTGACTGAAAGCTTGAAAGGCCGTGTCGCGGTTGTCACTGGAGGGTCCTATGGAATCGGCCGCGCCATTGCGAGGCTGCTGGCGAGGGAGGGGGCCGAAGTCTATGTCGGCGATCGGCAACTGGCTGACGAAAATCGTCGGGAATACGCTGCCTTGGCGATCGATCAATGGTTGTGTGATATCTGCGATGGAGCTCAAGTCAAGGCATGGATCGATCATGTGATCGCGAGTGCGGGTGGAATCGATATCCTGGTGAATAACGCCGGCATTGTGCTGGTTAAACAGATTCCAGAGACGAGTGAGGCCGAATGGGAGGCGGTGATGGATACGAATTTCAAAGCTGCATTTCTCGTATCCAAGTACGCCTTGCCTTCGATGATAGGTCGCGGGGGAGGGGCGATTGTGAATATTGCCAGCAACGCCGGGATTTTGCCTCGGGCTCACGACCCGGTTTATTCGACCAGCAAGGGCGCGTTGCTCGCTTTGACCCGCTCGCTTGCCCTGAGTCATTCCCGAGATCGGATACGCGTCAATGCGGTATGTCCCGGTCCAGTCGCCGAAACGCGCATCATCGAGGGCCAATTGGCATCGGCTGAGGATGCGCTGGTTGCTACCAGACAACTCATCGAGGCTAGCCCCTTGGCCAAGGCCTATGGAAGGATGATTTCCCCTGAAGAAGTAGCGCAAGCGGTGTTGTATTTCGTGAGCGATCAGGCCAGGATGGTGACCGGGACCAGCCTAGCCATCGATGGCGGAAAAAGCTTGGGTGTTCCTCCCCACTAACCAAAGGTAGTGTCCTATGCACCATTCGGCGAAAGTATTGCGTTTATTCCGTAGCTTGGCGGCCGTGGCTATCCTCGGAGGTTGGGGGATGTTGGCTGGGGTCCATCCGGCCCAGGCTGAACTCAAGGCCGGGGTAGCGATGACGAATATCACCCCACCGTTGGGAGAGCTGATTGTCGGAGGCTTTCATCCAGTGGCTGCCAAGGATATCCATGATGAGCTTCACGCTCGCTGCCTGGTGTTGGACGATGGGAAAGTCCGCCTGGCCTTCGTGGTGTGCGACAACGTAGGGATTACTCGCGATGTCTACGATGTGGCCAAGGCCAAGGTCAATCGCTTGCTGGGGATACCCTTTGAGCACCAGTTGATGTCGGCCACGCACACCCACTCGGCGACCAACGCGCGTAGCCGCAATGCGATGGTATATGAAACAGAACTGAGCGACTACCAGAAATTTGTCGCGTCGCGTATCGCCGATGCGGTCCAGTTGGCCGTTCATCGCCTACGACCGGCCAAGATTGGCTGGGGGGCGGTGGATGAACCTTCGCAACTCTTCAATCGCCGCTGGTTCGTAGCGGACGAAGCCGATCGACGCAATCCATTTGGGGGTGTGGATCAAGTCCGCATGAACCCGTCACGAGCCACCCTCATTCGTCCTGCTGGGCCGATCGATCCACAGCTTTCCTTTGTTTCGGTGCAGGATCTCGAGGACCAGCCGGTAGCCCTCCTGGCGAACTATTCCCTGCATTATGTAGGTGGGGGCGCTTCGAGTACGATCTCGGCCGATTACTTTGCGGTCTTTGCCGAGGAGTTGTCCAAGATGCTGGGGGCTTCAGCCAGCGATGGCCGCTTTTTAGCGATGATGACCAACGGAACCAGCGGGGATGTCAACAATATCAACTTTCTTGATCGCGGTCCAAATTACCAACCGTACCAAAAGATGACGGAGGTCGGGAACTTGTTGGCTCAACGGGTTTATCAAGCCCTCAAAGGCTTGGAGTATCGGTCCGACCTCACCCTCGACGGCAAAGCCGCTGAACTCAAGCTACAAGTCCGTAAACCGGACCCGGAGCTATTGGCTTATGTTGAGAAAGTAAAGGCCAAGCCGGCAGAGGCAACCCCCTACCATCCGCATGAAAAGATCTATGCGGATCGCGTCATGATGCAAGCGCAATCTCCGGACGAAGTCGCCATCGTACTGCAGACATTCAGGATTGGATCGCTGGGAATCACCGCCATACCCTTCGAGGTTTTTACCGAAACTGGCTTGGAACTGAAGGAGCTTAGCCCCTTCAAACCGACGTTCAATATCGAATTGGCGAATGGATCTTACGGTTATCTGCCGACACCCCGGCAACATACGCTGGGTGGCTACGAAACCTGGCTCGGGACCAATAAGGTCGAGGTGCAAGCCTCCAAGAAAATCGTAGCCAAGCTCCTGGAATTATTCGAACAGATGCGATAACACCGAAGGGGAGGGATTGCCGAGGACGGTTGGGTGCTGCCGCTACCACCAGAGGGTAGGATCGGGGCCCGGAGGCCCGGCTTTACCATTTTGGAAAACGGTTTTGCCAGGCGACAAAGTCGGCGATGGTCCCAGGCGCCATCAGCCGGTTTCGGAAAGTCCGAGTAACGTCAGGCAGTCCTGGGCATCGCGAATGGTCATGGCTTCACTGCGCCGCGTGGCGGGGTGGATGCAGGTCGCCAGCAGCGTCGCCGGCGGCAGGCTCGCCAAACCGCGAAAACGCTGTTTGCTGATATCGCGAAGACCGCGGGCTGCCAGGGCCGCTATCATGGCTTGCCCTTCCTCCTCGCTGTAAGCCAAGGACGGTGATGGCAGGTGGCTGCTGACCAGTTGCATCAACGGTGGGCGGACCATGAAGAGCTTACCGGCTTCCAGCCAGGGGCGTTGCCAGCGATAGAAAAATAGCAGCAGCAGGGTAGCACAATGAATACCATCGGCATCCTGATCACACAACAGGAAGACGCGATCGTACCGGGCGGAACTCAAACAGCAATTCAAGCCGATGTCGCTGCCGAGCGCTTGAATAACTCCGCCCAGGAATCGATTGCGACGGACTTTCTCTTCGCCAGCTTTGAAAGCGTTGAGTGGCTTCCCCTGCATCGCCAGGACAGCCTGACCTCGACGGTCGCGGAGTCGGTCGACGGCGGCAGCGGCCGAGGCACCCTCCACGATGAAAAGCTCGGTATGTTCCACGTCCGAAGAGCGGTTGCAGTCAAAAAGCTGCGCAAGTTGGCGATTCAACATCGGCTCAAGGGGCCGTGGCAATCGTCGCGTCAAGCACTTGCTGACCACGGCGAAAACGCAGGGGGACCGACCGTCCTGGAGGCACTCGATTGATGGCATACACCAGCACGTCGGTTTCACGGACCAAATCATCCCGCCCGTCATACTCAAGGATGATATCGCCCTTGAGCATGCCGGCTTTCTTCGCCCGATCATGGGGCGCAAAAGCGCCGACATGCTGTACTACCAAGGCCATTTGGTCTTCCGTCAAGCCCAACTCACGGCGTTCCTCGCTGGTGGCGGGCTTGAGGAACATCCCACCCAAACCCATCCGTCGCAAGCCCCAACTGGAGGCGCGCCAGGCGATATCATCGTTGGTGCGCCAGCCAGCCGGGAGTTCCATCGCCAATTGCATGGTCGAGTCGTCGCGCTGGATCGTCGCTGAGAGTCGGCCGCCTGAATTCGGCACTTGATGCAATACCCATTGGATGTCGGCGATGGACAGCAGGCGTTGCTGCTCCAGGCTGACGATCCTATCTCCCGGATGCAAGCCAGCGGCAGCAGCAGGCGAGCCGCTGGTGATCTCCCGGATAGTCGCCCCTTGGTCAGGATCGAGAATCAGGCCGAGGATCTTCGGATGGGGGTAGGGAAACGTCCATTCATCCGGCAGCGTTCCGGTCTTCGTACGATAGTATTCCCGCATCGCGTCGCCAATCATGTGGCAATGGATGCAGCTTTTGACGACGTTACCTTCATAATCCAAACGATTGGTAAAGCGATCCGTCAGGGAGGGGATTTTTTCTGGGGCAGCAAAGGGAGTTGGTCGGGGTTGCTTCCCGATCAGTTCCGCTCGATTCCCGGGATAAGCTTGGTGGATCTTCAAAGATTCCTCCAAGGCGTGAATCAGGCCATCGACGGACACGTCACCTTCCCAGGCTGTCCGATCCGAACGCGTACCAAAACGACAATACAGGGTTCGGTCAGGATTAAAGACAAAGACGGCGAATGATTGATCGGTATCGAACTGGAAGAGCGATAGATCGAGCCCGTTGGTGCCCACGATTCGTACCCGCACGAACGATTTCAATAATTGTTGAAATCGCGGGTTGGCTTCGAGTAGTTCTTCGTCCAACTTGACGCACTCTTCGCAGGGGAGGCAACGTAAGACGACCAGCACCGGTTGCTGGGTCTGCCGGGCAGTCGCGAAGCCGCGTTCGAGATCGTTATAGTACCAAAGACCGCTTTTCTCGAAATGCAATTTATCGTTGCGAACTTTCTCTTCTCGGCTCTGTCCTTGAACCGCGGAGCCGCCCACAGTGATTACGTAAGCCAGCCACAAGCTGAAAACCAGTCGAAAGAAATCGCGCATAGATTCAATTCCTCATTCGATAACGTCAACGCCGAACGCTGCCTATCGATACTCGTTGATCAGCCTTCAGCCGCTTGATTGTACGTACCTGCAAACCGATAGTCATAACAAGCTTTTCTCCATTTCGCAGCGACCCCCAGGAATTCATGGGGGCCATGATCAGCGGACCTCCCTGGCGGGTGGCTCGGTCGAAATCGGTGGCTGAGGTACCAGTTCGGCTGGACGGCAGAAGATCATCAGCTGGAAAGCCGAACCCTCGCGGGGGATACCAGGGAGGGAGATCTCAGGCGAACGAAGCGAGCGGCGGCGAAAACCCCCGGCGTTCCCGAGCAGACCGGCTGACCTGGCTCTCTCTTCGCGTCGGCCGGTTTACAAGGTAAGCGTTCCCTTGCTGCTGGGAACCCCTGACTGCCGAGGATCGATTTCGATCGCATGCCGCAATGAGCGGGCGATCGATTTAAAAATGGCTTCAGCGATATGGTGACTATTCCGACCATAGTGCAGCAGGATATGCAAATTACATAAGGCGTTGCTGGCGAAGGCCTGCCAAAAATCCTCGATCAGCTCGGAATCGAAGTCGCCTATTTTAGGCGATGGGATCGGGGCTTGGAAAACCAGAAAACTCCGTCCGCTGAGGTCGATCGCCGTGGTCACCATCGTTTCTTCCATGGGGAGGGTCATGGCGCCATAGCGGCGAATACCAACTTTTTCCCCCAAGGCTTGACGCACCGCCTGGCCGAGGCAAATCCCGATATCTTCAGTGGTATGGTGGGCATCGACTTCGAGATCGCCTTGAGCCTGGACAGAGAGATCCACGAGCGAATGACGAACGAACAGGGTGAGCATATGGTCGAGGAAGCCGACCCCCGTTTGAATATCGCTTTGGCCACTCCCGTCCAAGTCCAGGCTTAAACGGATCCGGGTTTCCGCGGTATGGCGAAGGATATCACTGCGACGATTTTGAGCCATGGCAACAGCCGTCCCGAACGGAACGAGAGAAGTGAAAGAAAGGATGGTGGCCACCGAACCGCCAACGATTATAGCGTGGAAGGCGAGGGGGGTGGTGGTGAACACTGGAGGGCGATCTCCTCATCGCTGAGACACTGCGACAGTCGCGCGAGTTCGCCCAGGATGCGGGTGGCTTCACCGGAATCGATGGCCGAGGCACAGCGTCGGACGGCGGCGGGGAGGTCAGGGGCCAGCCCGACCAGCCATACGCCGGCGGCCGCATTAGCCAGAACGATATCGCGCGCTGGACCTGGCTGACCAGCCAGCACTGCCCGGATGACCGCAGCGCTCTGCTGGGGGGTTTCGACCAACAATCCTTGCGGGTCGATCCAGCCAAGCCCGAAGCTTTCCGGGGTCCAAAACCATTCCTCGACCTGTGGGCCCCGGACGTGGAAGACCCGGGTCGGGCCACTCAAGGAAACTTCATCCATCCCGTCCAGGCCGCGAACGACGAGGGCCGCCCGCACCGGGAGTTGGGAGATGGCGGCGGCGATTTTCTCCTGTAAATCCTGACGACCAACCCCGAGGACCTGAAAATCAGCGTTGGCCGGATTGCATAATGGTCCCAGGTAGTTGAAGAGGGTCGGGACCCCCAAGCTTCTTCGGACCTGTCCGACATGTTTCATGGCAGGATGCAAGAGCGGTGCAAAACAAAAACCGATTCCCAGTTGATCGAGACAGCGTTCGACGATGACCCGTGGGGCATCGATTCGGATGCCAAGTTCCGTCAGGACATCCGCCGAGCCGGTAGCGCTGGTGATTTTACGGTTGCCGTGTTTGGCAATATGGGCGCCGGCGGCAGCCGCAACCAGGGCAGCGGCCGTGGAAATGTTGAACGTTTTGCTGCCATCACCGCCGGTGCCGCAGGTGTCCAAAAGATTGGTTTGTCGAGTGGTCAAAGCGGTCATGGTCCGCCGCATCGCTCGAGCAGCCCCCACCAGCTCGGTAACAGCTTCCCCTTTGTCACGCAGGGCGAGCAAGAGTTGGGACATCCCCTCATCGTTGGCCCGACCCGCCAACATTTCACCGATCGCCGATTCCATTTGAGTGATCGTCAAATCTTGTCCAGCACGGACTTGTTCAATGAGGGGTTCAAGTATCATACGCGGTTGGCAGCAGAGGTGGTGGGAGCAGTGATCAGGCGGAGAGGAAAGGAACGTTGGGGACCGTAGCTATGGTGTACGATATCGAAAAATTGAAGGGGCGGAAACCGGCGCGGCGAATGGCTGAGATTCCCCGCGAAGTACGAGAGGCACTCGATGCGGGGGTCATTGAGTCGAAGAATCTGGTGGAATGGCTGAGTATCGACCGCTTCGAGCTGCTAAAGCATTGGAGTCAGGCATCGGGAGTGACCTGGGATCCGCGGCAACTCAGGGAAATACGTAATGCGTCGGTGAAAGTATCGGGACTCAAGCAAAGCCGCACTCTCGGACGCTGGTTGAGCCAAACAGTCGAACTTGGCGATAGTCGCTATCAGGCGATGGCCGCCCATCCCAGCGATGTCGTCCGCGAATGGACGGCCTTCATCATCGCCGGCAAGGCGGACTTGCCCTTCCTCCGCAAGCTCGCCTGGATCAAACCGCTGGCGGATGACGTGAACGCGGGGGTTCGCGAGGTTGCCTGGATCGCCCTGCGCGATGGCCTGATCGCCCAATTGGATACGGCCCTCGAGAAATTGGTTCCCTGGACGGGGAGTCGAAACGAGCGTTTGCGACGCTTTGCCAGCGAACTGACCCGACCCTGCGGGGTGTGGGCAGCGCACGTTCCACGTTTGAAAGCAGAACCTCATCTCGGGTTGCCAATCCTCGAACCGTTGCGGGCCGATCCCTCCAGGTATGTTCAGGATTCGGTGGCCAATTGGCTGAACGATGCCAGCAAATCAGCCCCCGACTGGGTAGGGGAGTTGGCTGCCCGATGGCTGCGAGAATCGCCTTGTGCGGAAACGGCGAGGATTGTTCGCCGAGGCTTGCGTACCCTGCAAAATTAGAGACGAACCCAGCTTTTCTCGAAATGGGCTGGAGGTGGCGCTAGTTTGGCTACTGCCAGATGAGGCATCCACACCGCCTTATCCACCAGGTCCAAGAGTGTCTCGGGTTCGAATGGGGATGACAGGCAAGAGACCCCACCCGCGGCGTTGAGAGGACCGATCCACTCGGGGTGTAACCGCGGGGCGATGAAAATAACCGGCAACCCTTCGGTCTGTTGCTTGCCGCGCAAGCGCTGGGCGGCCTGCGTGGCCGCCGACAAGTCCTCGCCCAGCGACAGCACGATGAGGTCGAATTGCATCTGATCGGTCGCTTGGCTGGCTACCGCTACATCCCGAGCCAGAAAACATCGGTAGCCTCGACTGTCGAGGACAGCCGCGATCGCCGTCAGCATCAACGGATCCGGCTCGACCACCAAAATCGCCGGTTGTTTGGTGACTTGGTTTTCCATCGCATTTACCTACAATGCGGCCCAGGTACGATCTTTCTCCCAACTCCCAGACATCGTCTCCCTCCCTCGCATGACTGCAGAAAATTCCCAAGCGACGCCAGAATCGGAAAATCTCGGGGTCTATCAGGCTGCCCGACTGGCCAAACTCCGCAAAATTGAAGCGATGGGGCTCGATCCTTGGGGATTTCGCTGGGACCACCGCACGCTGAATAGGGATTTGCGGGCGATGGCTGGTCAGGTCCAATACCGCACTGCGGCTGGCGAGCTCATCGATTTGCCGCCGCTTGAGGGAGAGGGGGCGGTCGATTACAAGGTTTGGAAAGCCGCTTACGAGGGTGGTGAGGAGGTCGGTCCCCAGGTCCGCGCGGCCGGCCGAATCGTCCTGATGCGGTCGGCCGGTAAGCTGGTCTTTCTGAATTTGCGGGACTGGAGCGGCGATATCCAAGTGATGATCAGCAAGGCTCAGGTTGGCGAAGAGAATTTCGAGCTGACCAAATGCCTGGATCTCGGCGATCTGGTGGGTGTCGATGGGCGACTCGGCCGTACCAATACCGGCGAACTGACAATCCATGCTAGCCGACTCACCTTCTTGACCAAGTCGCTCGAGCCGCCACCGGAGAAACATGCCGGCCTGACCGATCCCGAACTCTGCCAGCGGATGCGTTACCTCGACCTGACCTATAACCGCGATTCTTACGATACTTTTTTCAAGCGAACGCAGATCATCCAATCCATTCGACGGACGCTGGCCGGCCATGGATTTTGGGAAGTGGAAGGGCCAACCTTGCACACGATTGCCGGCGGCGCAGCCGCGCGACCATTCAACACCCATCATAACGCTTTGGATATGCCGTTATTCCTGCGCATCGCCCTGGAATTACACCTTAAGCGATTGTTGGTGGGCGGTATCGAGCGAGTCTATGAAATGGGCCGGGTGTACCGCAACGAAGGGGTCAGCCCCAAACATAATCCGGAATTTACCATGATCGAGCTATACTGGGCCTACGCCAACTACGAGACGATGATGGATTTGACCGAGCAGCTCATCACCGAGGCGCTCCAGGCGACGGGACAAGGCTACCGAGTTCACTGGGGGGATTTGCCTATCGATTTCACTCCTCCCTTCGCCCGTCGCACTTATGATGATCTCTTCCTTGAGCATACCGGTATCGATCCCACCGATCATGAGGGGATCGCCCGCTATGCCCAGAAGATCGGCTTGGATCCTCAAGGAAAGCATCCGGATGTCATCAAGAGCGAGGTCTTCGAGGAGAAAGTCGAGGATGCGCTCGTCGGCCCGATCTTCGTCATCGACTATCCATCGAGTATCTGCCCGCTCACCAAACGCAAGACTGGAAAGCCGGAGATCGCCGAACGTTTCGAACTCTTTGTCCACGGGATGGAGCTGGCCAACGCTTACACGGAACTCAACGATCCTTTGTTGCAGGAGGAGCTTTTCAAGACCCAGTTGAGCGGGATGGCGGAAGAGGATTCGATGGCCCGCATGGATCATGATTTTATCCGAGCTCTTCGCCACGGGATGCCGCCCGCCGGTGGTCTGGGAATCGGGATCGATCGCCTGATCATGCTCCTCACTAATTCACGTTCCATCCGCGACGTGATTTTATTCCCACTGCTGCGGCATGAAGCCTGAGTGGGTGTGAGCGAAATTTCCATCCACCTTCGGTTTCGGCCGCTCGTAGCGAAATCGGCCGGCGGCGGTTAAGCGATTCGGAGTCGGAGATCGATTTTCTCGCGGCTAACTCTCGGGGGGTTGGGCGGAAGGCACACTCCGGTCGGTAAGGCGTTGCTTTGGTTGGATCGCTATGCCAGCCGACTCCTCGCCGGCGTGGCGCTTATCCCGAGGTCGCGGGAAAAGGCTCACCGCCTGGTTTATCTGGCAGCAATCGTATGCAGACCGACAAAAGGTTGCAGTGCCGTCGGGATCCGTACACTACCATCGGCTTGTTGATGGTTCTCGAGGATAGCGATGATAGCTCGGCTGATGGCGATCGCTGTCCCATTCAGGGTGTGGACGAGATGTGTTCCCTTTTCCTGCTTGTGGCGGTAGCGAATATTCAGCCGCCGAGCTTGATAATCGGTGCAGTTGGAGGTGCTGGTAACCTCGCCCCACTCACCGTTTTCACCCCGACCCGGCATCCACGCCTCCAAATCGTACTTGCGATAGGCTGGACCACCGAGATCGCCGGTGGCTGTATCGACCACCCGGTAGGGGATCTCCATATCGTCGAAAATTTCGCATTCCAGCTGCCTCAATTCCTCGTGGAGCCCGTCGCTCTGTTCGGGCAGGGTGAAGGCGAACATTTCGATCTTGGTGAATTGATGGACTCGATAAAGGCCTTTCGAGGCCCGGCCGGCAGCCCCTGCCTCCGTACGGAAACAGTGACTGATACCGACCAGCTTGAGCGGGAGTTGCTCGGCTTCGAAGGTCTGATCCGCATACATCCCACCCAAGGTGATTTCGGCGGTGGCGACGAGGTTGAGCTCGGTATTTTCGATGCTATAAATCTGTGTTTCCGGACCTCGGGGAATGAAACCGATCCCCTGAAGGACCGCGGTGGTGGCGACGTCGGGGGTGGTCACTGGAACAAAGCCGCGATGGATCAGTTTCTGAACGGCAAATTGCTGCAAAGCTAGCTCGAGCAGCACAGCTTCATTCTTGAGAAAATAAAAGCCAGCCCCACTCACCCGAGCCCCTGCCTCGAAGTCGATCAGTTCCAGGTCGCGGCCGAGTTCGACATGGTCCTTGGGACGGAAGTCAAAGACAGGGATAGGGGTTCGACCACGAGCAATCTCGAGGTTCGCCTGGTCGTCACTCCCCACCGGAGCATCCGGGTGGGTGCGGTTGGGAATCCGTACCTCGATCGCATGGATTTCCGCGTCTAGCGCGTCGTGCCGCGCTTGAGCCGCCTCCTTGCACTCCCGCAAGTGACGACCCTGCTCTTTGAGTTGGTCGCGTTCGGCAGGAGTGGCGGCCTTGCCGATAAGCTTGCTGGTCTCGTTGGCTTGGCGATTGAGCTCCTGAGCCTCTTGGGAGGCTTCGCGCCGCTGACGCTCCAAGTCGACAAGCCGATCGATATCTGCAGTCGCCCCGCGGCGCTGGCAATTGTCTTTGACGGACTGAATATTTTCCAGGATATATTTTCGGTCGAGCATGATGGCTGGTGCTGAGGCTGATTGAGTAGGAGTAGATGACGGAGAAGATAGCGAAGCGCCCGATAAAAGGGAGCGCAGACAAAGATCTTTTTTCAAACAACCGCCGATCGGATGCCGGTCCCCGGGGTCAAGGCCCCGCCAAATATTGCCAAAGCCGGGAGCTGGCTCGGATGCCTCGATAATAATCCTCCAAGCAGAACTTCTCGTTGGGACTGTGAGCCCCATCGTCATCGAGCCCCCACCCCATCAACAGTACATCGCAGCCCAAAGCTTGGACCATCTGGGCGACAATCGGGATCGAACCCCCTTCGCGAATTAAGACCGGCTTTCGACCAAAACCTTCCTCGACCGCTTGGATGGCCCCCTGCATGAAAGGCGAATGCAGATCGACCACTACGCCCGCCCCCCCGTGCAAGTCGATCACCTCAACCCGTACCCCGGGCGGGGTATGGTCGGCGATAAACGCCCGTAACTGCTCCCCGACGACCTTCGGATCCTGGTCGGGCACCAGCCGAAAACTGAGTTTAGCTCCCGCCCAGGCCGGGATGATGGTCTTCCCGCCTTCCCCCTGATAGCCTCCGAGCAAACCGTGGACATCGAAGGTTGGACGGGCCCAACGCCGCTCCAAGGTAGAATACCCAGCCTCCCCTGTTAGGGTGGGTACGCCCAGTTGCTGGGCGAACCGTTCATCCGAGAATGGGAGTGAGCGCCACATGGCCCGTTCGTCGTCCGCCAATGGCTTCACCGCCTCGTAAAAGCCGGGTAGCTGGACGCGTCCGTCCGTCCCTTGGATTTCTGCGAGGATCCTGGCCAATGCCAACGCCGGGTTGGTAACGGCTCCGCCGAAACTTCCGGAATGGAGGTCGGCCTTGGGGCCATGCACGCGCAGTTCGAAGTAGGCGATCCCCCGTAAACCATAGGTAATGGCGGGTTGACCCGGAGCGAATTGCGAGTTGTCGCTGATAACCAGAACATCGCAGGCCAGTTTCTCATGGAGCCCTGGCAACGCCTGCTCCAGGACCTCACTCCCCTGCTCCTCTTGCCCTTCGATCAGGAACTTGACCTGGAGCGGTAACTTCCGCCCGGTGGCCATCCAAGCGGCAAGGCTCTGAAGGTGGGTCAGCATCTGCCCCTTGTCGTCGGTCGCCCCACGAGCATAGATGTTCCCATCGCGAAGTTGGGGTTCAAACGGGGGGGTTATCCACAATTCCAGGGGATCGCAGGGTTGGACGTCGTAATGGCCGTAGACCAGGACCACCGGGGCGCCAGGGAGTGGGGGGGTACTGGCGTAGACCAGCGATGGCCCGGCGCCCGGGATGAGTTCGGCGGTTAAGCCCATCTCGCCAAAGCGATCGACAAGCCATTGGGCCGCACGCTGCATCTCCCCTGCGCGCTGGGGATCGGCGCTGACACTGGGAATCCGCAGCAACTGGCACAGTTGATCCAAGTGACTTTGACGGTTCTCCTGAAGGTAACGGTCGATTGCCGAGAAATCAGTCATTCCGGATCCTGTCGATTTTGAGAATTCTACTTGCCAAGGCTATCCCTTCTCGTTTTACAATATACTCCGCTGAATGGCAGTGACCGTCCTAGGGTAGATTTATCGGAACAGGAAAATAAAACGATGTCGAACTCGTCGACAGCCACCGTGGAGGAAGTCGAGTCCCCCGTCGAGGAAAAGCAGGCCAAGGCTGCACGGCCGGAGCCGAAGCGGCAACCCCGGTACCACGTCATCCTATGGGACGACCAGTTCCATACTTTTGGTTACGTCGTCCGGATGATGAAAGAAATCTTTCGGATGAGCGAAGAGCAAGGATATGAGATCGCCCGAAAGGTCGATGCTTCGGGTCGCGCTATCTGCCTGACGACTACCAAAGAGCATGCCGAACTGAAACGCGACCAGATCCACGCCTACGGCAGCGATCCCCACTCGTCTTCAGGCCGGTCCAAGGGAAGCATGTCGGCCAGCATCGAAGCGGCCCGCTGACTTCCCGAGCAAGACTTCTGCCACGCGGAATCTCCAACTGCTACTCCTACCATTCCCGGCCGGGCAGCGCCGGGTTGCCTGACCACCGCTGCTTCAAGGGGGGGAGGCTCTGGCAGGCGACCTGGGTTGAAGCTGGCCGGACGAAGGTCTTACTCGCTGGCGACGTTGACGTAGACTTTCAAGGCCTGCTGGTCCTCGACCAGCAACCGCATCATCTCTTGATATTGATCCAATCCCTGGACGGGACTGGTAAGGATTTTACTGATCACGCCTGGGTACATGACTTCACCCATGGCTAAATCCTTGATTCCGGCTTCAAAGTGCTCGCTGTTGGCATTGACCGACCCCACCAGCAGTTTATTGCCGAGCACCCATTCGATGTTGATCTTATCCGAGGGGATCTGAAGCTCAGCCTTGCCACCGGTGATACTCGTCCATACCAGCACGCCGTTATGTCCCAAGGCTTGCATGGCTTCGAAGGACATCTTCGAGGAACCAGTCGCATCGACGATGAGATCGGCTTTGCCGACTTTCTTCACCAGCTCCATCAGGGATACTTGCGAGGTGGCCACGTAGTTTGCTTCCAGCCCTTGTACGATATCGCTCTTGAGATGCGGGCCGGCTGCCCGGGCCAAGGTATATACCTCGAGGCCGCGGAGTTTCAGGATAAGCGTCGAGAGCAAGCCGATCTGCCCGGAGCCAAGCACAAAAGCTCGACGCGGTCGCCAGACACGCATCCGCCGTTGAGCTTCGTAGGCCTGCTGAACGGCCTTGGCGGCGCAACTCATCGGTTCCATCAAGACATGAAGATGCTTCAGTCCTTTGGGAACGCGCACGATATAGTCCTGGCTATCGACGAAGTACTCGGTGAGGTAGCCGTGCAGCAGGTTGATACCGCGTTCGTAATAGGTCTCCTCGCTCGTCATGTCATAAGTCCCGATCTGATCGTAGATCGAGCCTCCCGGTCGACGTACGGTGGCGGTCACATAATCGCCCGGTTTGACCTTCGTAACTTTATCGCCAACCGCTTCGACGATCCCGAAGCTCTCGTGACCCAGAACCAGATAGTCATCGCCAGGAGGAGCATTTCCATAGAGAGCGTCATTGATCTCACGATCCGTGGCGTCGACGCCGACCTTGAGTACTTTGACCAGGACACCATCACCCTGCGGGTACCGCGACAAGCTCGGTTTCTCGATCTCTCGAAGATGGACACTATGAGGAACACCCGGGCGAACAGCGATGGCTTTCATGGGATCAACGAACATTCCAAGGAAAGGAGGGGGAAAACATCCAGAGCATGGTATCAGGCCCGAGCGTTGTCGACGAGTGGCCTAGAGGGGTCAGGCGGCTCGTCGGCGACGGCTCCTGGCCACCACTGCGGGGACCGGCTCCATCGCTTGATAGAGCCGCGAATTGCCGCGTTTACCAACTTCCCGTACAGCCCCACAATGTTTCAAGACGTAGGCTACCTGCTGCGCGAACCAGCGTGGTCTTTCCATCCAAGTCGCCAACTCGGCTGTGTCGAAAACGATTTCGCGAGGAACGTCCGCTAGGTCGAGCAGGTCTTGGGGAGTAGTCAGCCAACGGCTATCGCCGATAGCTAACACCCGTTGCTCGACCACCCGGAAGGCCTTGGCCCGATGCCAACGTTTCTTCTTTGGCAGGCGGACTTCGTCGACGTCGATCAAGGGTACTTCCAGGATCAACCGTGGATGCGGGTAAACTCGAGTGAAGTGGAGCAGCTCGCCAAAAATATCGCGGTGCGTTCCTCGCTTCGGGCTCCGCCGCCGCCGCGCTACAGTCTGACCATCCTTTTCCAGGGTCGTAATCCATTTATTGGCGATGACCGGTTTTACCAAACGCACGGTGTGGTGCATTCGCAGCAAATCAGCAATCTTGTCGCGAATGGCAGACAAACCCGCATGCTGGACCTCGACCAGCCGTTCCTGGGAATCAATCGCATCGATCCGATACCGGTCCAGCCGCAACTCGGTGAGAGCCGGGTGGTCGGCGTAGTGGGCTTTCAGCGTTCGATGCAGTTCGGTTTCCAAGGCAATCGCTTTCAGGCTGGCGGTGCGATCCCGAAATCCTCAATCGTCAGCAAGGTCGTCAACCTCAAGCCGGCCTGCTCGAAGGCTTGACGACCACCTTCGAGTCGATCGATAACCGCCATCACCCCGAGGACTTCCATCCCGAATGCCCTGACTGCTTCCACGGCCTGGAGAGCACTGCCGCCGCTGGTCACCACATCTTCGACCACCACGCATCGCATCCCAGGCCGTACCGGGCCTTCGACCAGACGTCCCATCCCATGCTGCTTGGCCTCTTTACGAACCATGAATCCGCGGAGCGGATCCTGTTGCTGGCCAGCCAACATGACGATGCCGGCCGTAATTGGATCGGCTCCGATGGCCATCCCGCCCACACATTCAGGCATGGCGTCTCGATACTGTCCGCGCATGGCTTGAAAAAGCCCAGCTGCAATCTGTGGCAGCCCTTGGGGATGCAGCGTCACCTGGCGACAATCCAGATAATAGGCAGCTTTTTTGCCGCTGGCCAAGGTGAAGTCACCAAACCGCAAGGCATGTTCGCGGATAATTTCAATCAATTGATCTTTGGAATAGTTCATGAATGCTATCACATCAAATCGGGGTTTCTTTCTCGGCCGAATGGTAGCACAGGCTAGGTGCCCACCGCAATCGGAGCCCGAACTTGGTTCGGAATCGCAACTTTCGGTGGCTGGACCGTCAGCTACTAACACCACTTCGTCACCCGGCCGAACGCAATTGCCACCGATTCCGGCGATTTCTATACTCCGCGCAGCTCGCCAGGGTCCATGTTGCGCTGAAGGTATGTCTTGAAGTTACCGTCACTTGGAAGTCGCCGATTGTTGATGCTCGTCAAGCCATGCCTGGCTTGTTGGTCGCGCGCGCTGTCGGCAACGGTGGGGACGACGTCGTTCGGCATGTTGCTGGGGGTGTGCCTGTGGATCCTCGGCGAAGGGCCCCTGCTCTTGGGACCCTCAGGGCTGACGAGTGGCCAGGTCCAGGCAAGCGATATCCTGCTGCCTTTTGTCGAGCCGCGTTTACCTATTGAAATCCGCGCCAAACGCGGGACCAAGATGATGCGTGGGGCTTATGAAGTCATCGTGCTTCACGATGATTGCTCGGTGCAGCAGGGCCGATTCCTGGCTAGCGGCCAGCGGATCGAGATTTGGCTGGATCGCTTCCCGCAGCCCGAGGAACAAGAGACCTTCAGCCGTCAGGCTGGAGCGACGCCGGCTAGCGGCGAGCAACGCTGGATGTACAAGGCGATCGTGCGGGTTGATGGATTAGCCGCGATCCGAATCGATGACGATCAGAAACTGGAGGACCACTCATGGACCGGCAGGCTCTACTCGTATCGCGAGCCTTCGATCGATGTCGGGCGGTGGGAGACGCAGGCTACCGACGAACCGGGGATGGAGGCCAGGCCTGCCGATGGTCATCGCCGGGCAGAAACTGACCGCCCGCCGCCGTCAGCCGTTTTCGCTAGGGAATCCATCGGGACGCCGGCAGGTGATCCAGTGACGCCGGCACAGTTCGAGGCGATCGCGCCGGCCCCTGCCGAAAGCAGGATCCCGGCCCCAGAAGATATTCGACCGATGGTGTTGCCGCCTCAGCCCACTCCTGGCGATCGCCAAGGCAGCCTGATCGATCCCGCCTCCAACCCTCTGGGAGGCTTGATTCTGGATGGCGATGTTCAAGCGAACTTGCCACCCACGGAGACCACCTCCCTGCAACCTTCCGCGCCGTCGTTCAATCCCACGGTACCACCAGGGAGTCCAGGCATTGCCCAAGGACCGGCCACTAGCCTCAACCCCACCCGCGTCGGAGCGCAGAGTTTCGAGTTCAGCGGACGGGGGGGAGTGGATCCTGAACTGCGGACTATTCCCCGTCCGGAAACCGGGGATTCGCTCATCGCCATCTCCCGCGGTATCCGTCTGAAGTTCGGCGGTGCTAGCGTTCTCACCAGCAGCGGGCCGATGGATCTGGGGACCGTGCTTATCGAAGCCGATCGGGCTTTGATCTGGACAGCCGACTTCAACCGATTGATGTCGAGCAAGATTGATGGTCTGCCGATCGAGGTCTATCTGGAGGGGAACGTCGTCTTCCAGCAAGGGCCACGAACCATCTATGCCGATCGGATGTATTACAACGTGCAGTCGGAAAACGGGATGGTGCTGGGAGCCGAGATTCTGACTCCCGCCCCGCAATACGAGGGGATCGTGCGTCTCAAGGCCGACGTGATCGAGCAACGTTCGCGTCAAAGTTTCCTCGCTTACAACGCGGCCGTTACCAGCAGTCGCTTGGGCGTACCCCGCTATTGGTTGCAGGCGGACCGTTTGAGCCTCGAGGATTCGCGACCATCGGTCGATGCCTCCTCGTCGGCTGCTCTGCTGAGGACGGGAACGACCAGTATGGAGGCTACCGCGAGAAATAATTTCGTCTACCTCGAGGGGGTGCCTGTCCTCTACTGGCCGGTGATGACGACGAATGTCGATTCGCCAAATTTTTATTTGAGGAGTGCCAAGTTCAAAAACGATTCGATCTTCGGCCAGCAGTTGTTCCTCGATTGGGATCTTTATCAATTGCTGGGTATCGATGGCCCCGATGGTACGGACTGGCGCTTGTCGACCGACTATCTGACTGAGAGAGGGTTTGCCTTCGGCACGAGCTATCGCTACAACCTGCCCCGGACTTTCTTGCCGGGACCAGCTACCGGCTTCTTCGATGCCTGGGGGTTGAGCGATCGAGGGCTGGACACCCTGGGGAGCGACCGGGTGGATCTGTTTCCCGAGCGGGATACTCGCGGTCGGATCACCCTGCGTCATCGGCAGTACTTGACTCCCGATTGGGAGCTCTGGGCCGAACTGGGAATGATCAGTGATCGGAATTTCCTGGAACAATTTTTCGAACGCGAGTGGGATGAAGAAAAAGATTTCGCCACGGCGTTGCGGCTGCGTCATTATCGCGACAACCAGCTGCTCGATATCCTTGGGCAACCGCGGGTCAATCGTTTCTTTACCGAGACGGAGTGGTTGCCCAAGATGGAGCACTACCTGCTCGGTCAGTCCTTCTTCGATGTCTTCACTTGGTATGCCCACAGCCATGTGGCTTACGCCCATCAACGGGTAGCGTCGACGCCGTTGAATGCGGCCGATGCTGCCAAGTTCCAGTTGCAGCCATGGGAAGTCGATGCCGAAGGTATTCGGGCGGGGACCCGCCAGGAGTTAGCCCTGCCGGTCAATGCTGGTCCAATCAAATTGGTTCCGTACCTCAACGGCGAGGTCATGACGTGGGGTGAGGATGTGACGGGCAATCCGTTGACGCGCTTGACCGGGCAGGCCGGGATTCGTTCGAGTTTGCCTTTCTGGAGGGTTTATCCGGAAGTCCAGAATCGGTTGTTTAATGTCAACGGGATCGCGCACAAAGGGGCCTGGAACACCGAATTCTTCTACGGCGATACCAATAAGGAGTTTTCGCAACTGCCGCTCTACGATCCACTCGATGACAATGCCCAAGAGCACTTTCGTCGACGCTTGGTGTTCAATACCTTTGGTGGTACCTTGCCGCCGGAATTTGATAATCGGTCGTATGCCATTCGGCAGGGGCTTCAGCGCTACGTCACGGCTGCTTCCCAGGAGGTTGTCGCCGATCAGATGCAGGTTCGTCTGGGATTGGACCAACGCTGGCAAACCAAACGCGGTTTGGCAGGGCGTGAACGGATTGCAGATCTATTCGAATTCGATGTCGATGGCATTCTCTTCCCCAAGGCCGAGCGGGATAACTTCGGTGAGACGGTCGGAGCGATCAACTATGATTTTCGCTTTCATGCGGGGGACCGCTATACCCTTCTCAGCGATGGTTATTTTGATCTTTTCGACGGAGGGCTCCAGGTGATCAGTGGCGGCTTCATGATTACGCGGCCGGGGCGAGGGGACTATTACTTTGGGTTGACCTCCTTGCAAGGACCCGTCGATTCGCTGGTCGCCAACAGCAATATCAACTATCGACTCAATGACAAGTGGATTTTCAACGGCGGCAGCACCTTTGACTTCGGCGAGGTTGGGAACGTGGGGCAATCGGTCTCGCTGGTACGCGTCGGTGAGTCGTTTCTGGCGCAGGTCGGCTTCAGTGTCGATACCGGACGCGATAATGCCTCGTTCTTCTTCAACCTTGAACCACGCTTCTTCCCCTTCCGGGGAACAGGTAACCTTGGTGGTCAAGTCATCCCGCCGGCTGGCTTGTACGGGCTTGAATAGCCAAAGCAACCGGTACAATGAGGACCATCCTCCTTTAGTCCCCCTCCAGGATCATCGTTGCTTGAATACGAAGATGATTGGGCCAACCCCACGCGCGATCGTTGACTCATCATTACCGCTAAGCCAAGAATACGTCGCGCGCTCAGCGGGTTGGCTGCTCGCCTCCGCCTGCTGCTGGTCGCGACGCGGTTGGCGGCGCAGTGCCGCTGCCTGGCTGTTCGGGGTGTCCATATTGGTCGGCCAAGTCGGGTTGGCCAAGCCGGTGGCAGCTCAAGCGGTGACGGCTGCGGCCGTCGATGCCGCCATTGAACAGGGGATCGATTATCTGAGGCAGACACAGGTTGCTCGTGAAGGGCGATGGCCCGACTACGAAAACTATCAGAGCGGTCAGACTGCCCTGGTGCTCCTGGCTTTGCTCAATTGCGGGCTGCCGCCCGATGATCCGACAGTGGCCAGCGGTCTGGATTACCTCAAGCGGACCTCGCCCCAGTTTACCTATGAAGTCGCCCTGCAAACCATGGCCTTCTGCGCCGCGGATCCACAGCGTTACGCGACGCAGATTCGACGTAACGCGCAATGGCTCGTGGATTCCCAGGCCAAGACCGGTAAGGGAAAAGGTGGTTGGGGATACGATCAGATGCGGGGGGGGACCGATCCCTCCAACGCCCAGTTCGGTGTCTTGGCCCTGTGGGAAGTCCAGCGCAGTCAGTTGGGAAGGTCCCCCGAAGCGATGCTGATGGCGGCCGAGTATTGGAGCCTGCGGCAGCAAGAGCGACCCAATAGTCCCCACCTTGGCGGCTGGCGCTATAACGATGCTGACTATTCCGGAAGCATGACCTGCGCTGGCATTGCTTCGCTGATGATGGCGGAAGATTCGCTCGAGCAGTTCGACGTTCAAGTCGTCGGTGATGACCTGGATTGTTGTGTAGGTGAAGCCCGCGAAAGTCGAGCTGACCTCGGGATGCGATGGATGGAACGCTACTACCAGATTGGACAGAATCCTGTCGCAGGTAATTTTTGGCTGTACTACCTGTACGCCTTGGAACGCGTCGGACGTCTTACCGGGCAACGCTTTATCGCTAACCATGATTGGTATCGTGAAGGCTGTGAGTTGCTGGTCAAGCGGCAGGATAAACTGCGGGGATTTATCGTCGAAGGAACCGCAAGCGGTAGTCAGATCACCGATACCGCTTTAGCCTTGCTTTTCCTGTCCAAGGGGAAACGGCCAATCGTCATGGGGCGATTGCAGGTGGCCTCGCTTCCATCCAGCAGCATGCCGCGGCATGCGATCCAGCATTTGACTGGCCATATCGAACAAGCATGGAAGAAGGATCTGGCGTGGCAAAGCCTGTCCCTGGAAGCCGCTACTCTCGAGCAATTGCTCGAAGCCCCGATCTTGTTCCTCAGTGGTTCCGAATCCTTACAGCTGGACGCTGATGCAAAGGAGCGACTGAAGCAATATGTGGAACAAGGGGGCTTCATTCTGGCTGAAGCCAAACACGGCGACGGTTGTTCCGGCGAGGCCTTCGATCGCAGCTTCAGGGATCTGATGGAGGAGCTTTTCGAGACTCCGCTTCAGAAAATCTCACCCGATCATCCCGTTTGGTATGCGGAAGCGCCGGTCGAGCTGAACTCGTTGCCGCCGGATTTTTGGCTTTATGGCTTGGAAAGTTGCTGTCGAACCAGTGTCATCTACAGCCCGATCAGTTTGTCGTGCCGATGGGAAGTGCATCGGCCTCAAGGCCTTGCCTTCGAGAAGCTCTCGCCGGTCCTGAAAAGCCAATGCCAAAATATCTCCCTGCTGGGGGTGAATATCGCGACATACGCTACTGGCCGGGAACTCAAGGAGAAGCTTGATACAGTCGAAGTGATTCGGACCTCTCGCGAAGCCAGTCCTCCCTTGCGAGGGATGCTGCGCTTACCGCGACTCGCTCACACTGGCGGCGCAGAAGATACGCCCCGCTCGATTCCGAACTTGATGGAGGTCTTCCGACGCGAGATATCGACCCAAGTCGTCGTCGACTCTCCGATCGTCGCTATCGCCGATGAAAATCTCGAAGAGCCGCCCTTGGCTTATTTGTCGGGCCGCCGTCGCTTTGAATTCTCGGAAACCGAGCGGGCCAGCCTTCGCCGTTACCTGCAGCATGGGGGGCTGATCCTTGGCGATGCGATTTGCGGCAGCCCGGAGTTTACCGAGGCTATCCACGAGCAATTGAGCCTGGCGTTGCCAGGGGCCGAGTGGAAAAAAGTTCCAGCCGACCACCCGATGCTGACCAGGGAATTCCAAGGATTCGATATTCGCCGGGTCAGCATCCTCCAACCCGGTGCGGTGGAACGCGGTCAGGCGGTGCAGGTACGGAAGTATGAAGGGCCGCCCGTCCTCGAATTCCTCATCTGGGAAGGCAGGTGCGTGGCTATCTTTTCGCCCCTCGACCTTAGCTGCGCCTTAGAAAGTCGCCATTCGACACAGTGCCGCGGCTACCCGCGAGCCGACGCCGCTCGGATCGGCGTCAACATGCTGCTTTACGGCCTGCTGAATTAATCGGCTGTCACCTCGCGGATGGAATGGCGAGCGGACGGTGGAACGCGATCACTCGACCGCCACCCAAGTAGCATCGCTTGACCCGCGCGGCTGAATCTCGACCATACCATCAAAGACCCGGACGTTGTAACCGCCCCGAGCAGGACTGGCTGGATCCGGGATCGTTTCACAATAAAGCCATTCGGCCCGCAGCCAACGCGGTTGGTAGGCGATTTCCGTCTTTGGACTCTCCGATAGCTGCCGCTGAAACCAGGAAGTCGCGATAATCGTTTCCACTGCCGAATCGTAATTACTATTCATCAACGCGGCATATAGGCTGGAGAAGGCATCCGTCCATAGGATCGATTGCTTCGCGGTCAAGGCTCGAGAATTATCGACAAAGTCGTCGAGATTTGCCAGGAACTCCTGGTTTCGCGTGAGCAAAACCCAGGTGGAACTGTATCCATTCGCTTCGCTATCGTCCTCAATGACCCTCGCTTGGTAGCCATGCCGGAGGGCCAGTGCCTTGCAAATCGGCTCCAGATCCAGATAACGGTTCGAAATGTGTACCGCTAGAATCCCATCGGAATGCAGATGGCGATCGTAGATCGTCATCGCCTCGTCAGTCAACAGATGGGTGGGAATAGAATCACCGCTGAAAGCATCGACGGCCAAGACGTCGAAGGCTTGGGGTGGCTGGCGTTCCATCATCAAGCGCGCATCGCCTAGGACGACATCCACCTTCGCTCCCCGTGCTTTGGCATCGTTCATGTAGCAAAACCAAGGCTCATCGCCTTCTGATAATTCGACCACCAGCGGGTTGATCTCATAGACCGTAAGATGATAACGATCTGGCCGGGAGGGGCTGTCACTGGGGATCGGTCCCTTCCAATCGGGGGCGACGAAAGCGGCGAGCGTTCCAGTCCCCAAACCAATGGCCCCAAGATGCACGGTCGCTCGGTCATCGACGTAGTCGAGGGCGATCGAGACGCCGCTATTGGACGAGTAATAGGTGGTGGGTTGCGAGCGTCGCGGGCCATCGAGGTACTGGAGTCCATGGACGATCCGACCGTGTTGCAAGGTGCGGTAATCGTCGACTTCATCGATCGAGAGCGCCCCATAAAAATTGCGACCGCGCCAGACAACGTTGTCGTCATTGGTCAAATCGACAGTCACCGAGGGCTTTTCGAAGATCGTTGGGATCGCAAAGGTCAAGGTGTCGCGGAGATACAGGCAAACCAGCCCCAGGGCGGTGGCATTGACCACCAGCCAAGCTATCCATCGGCTGGTAGACGAGGGACTCCACCAGGCAAACCCGCCCAAACCGGCAAGGATGATGCACAACACCAAGCCTACGATCGATACTGCGGAGGAAAGGCGACCACCATCGGCGAGATCAACCTCGATTTCCTCGTCGCCGAAATCGGCTTCTGTCGTCTCGGAGAAGTCTTCTGCGGTTTCATCTGGCAATTGCGATTTCAACTCGGCTATCGGCTCGAGACGATCAGCCAGGTCGAGGGGAAGTTGAGAACTTTGAAAGACAGTCGCCCCCAAAGTCAAAAGAACCGGCAGGACAAACCAGACAAAAGACTGACGAAAAGTGGTTGGCGAGCGATCGGGAGCGATCTGGAATAGCAAAAGACAGAGCAGTACGACGCTGATCGTCAGGCCGAACCACCATTCCCAGATAGCCGCGAAAACCATCGGAGCAACCAAGCTAACAAAGCCGCTTCCCAAGGCGCCGCCGATGGAGATCATCAAAAAGAAGGCAGTCAAGTATCGCGGCGCGGGTTTACGCTTGGCCAACTCGCCATGACAGATCATAAATACCGCGAATAAAGCCAGGCAATGCATGGCGATTTGCCCAAGCAAATCAAAGTGCAGGTCGGCGCGCAAGACCTGGCCGCGCAACCAACCAGCCCAGGTGGTTGGCGGCGGAGTCGTCGGCGTGTACCAGCGAAAGGCCTCGAGGATGGGCCCCAGAATAGGCAAGGAACCATTGGCCAGCCAACCTTGAAGCAGGGTATCGGAATCTCCGAGTTCACGCATGGCGATGATGCCATAAACTCCGATCAAACCGAGAACCACGTACACCCGACGTACATACCAGCCAGGTGCGTCGAAGCACAGAATGAAAGATAACAGGTAAAGACAAAGCGGCAGGATCCACAGGAAAGGGGTGCTAGCGATATCCTGGCAGAGATGGCTGGTGCCGCCTACCAGCAAGAAGGAAGCGAAGGCTGGGAGCAACAACCAAAGCAGATAGTTGCCGAAGGTCGGGGTGCGGTTATCGTCGAGAGGCATCGTCAAGCCTGAAGGCTTGGCGGCAGTCGTTGGTTTGTCCACCCGCAGGCTGCGGGCGACGGTGAAGGCCACGTAACCGCAACTGGCGGCAAAGGCGACGAACAATCCCGACCAAATATTGCTCAAGACCGCGGAAGGAAACGTGCGTTCAAACCACAACGGGAATAAGAGCAGCGAGGCCAGCGAAGCTACGTTGGAAAGGGCGTAGAGCCGATAGGTTTGCGACTGTGGGAAAAGCCGCGCATGCCAGGCTTGCAACAAGGGTCCGGTGGCCGAGAGGGCCAGGTATGGCAAACCGGTTTTCAGCAGCAGGATAGTCAGGATCCGTATCGACGGATGGTTCCCATCGACCGGTTTCCAGGATTCACCGGGCATTACCGGCAAGCAGACCAAGCCCAACCCCAGCAGGCTCCAGTGACACCACCGCTGCGTAGAAAGCGGCAGACGCTGCATCAGGTGGGCGTACGCATATCCCAAGCAGAGCATGGCTTGGAAAAAAACCATGCAGGTAGCCCACACGCCCGTCGACCCGCCGAACCAGGGAAGGATGATCTTCGAGATGAGCGGCTGAACCAGGAACAGCAGGAAAGCGCTGAGAAAAATCGTGACGGCGAAGGCCAGACGAACCCAGGCGGAAACGGATAGTACCGATGCGGTCTTCATGCCGATCCAGTCTAGAGAGACATACCAAAATCGCCGCGGATGTCACGCCACAGGCAATGGATGTGGTTGGCGATGTTGCCAGCCGCATCCGGTTGCGTGTTGACGAACTCGATCAAGAAGGTCGGGCCTTGAATTCGATAGTAATGACCGATCCCAGGCTGCGTCGCTCCTTCCCAAGCAAAGTGAATGGAGGGCCACCCCCCCTTTTCGGCGATCGCTTGGCGTCGTTCTTCAGCCACATCCTCCGGTACAGCCCGGATGTACTCGTCGACCAATCGCTCGAGCAATTTGCGCTGTGGCGGTGCGAGCTGCCCGTAGGGAATTCCAGAGGCGGGTTCGGCCGTCGGCTGCGGGACCCCTAGCGTCCGCGTCTCACGCGGGGCGGTTTCAGCCAAAATCGCCAGCTTCTGCTGCGCGTCGCTCAAGGATTGAACTAACTCGAAGGCGAGAGTTTCTTCGTAACGCAAGACTCGCGTTCCCAAGGCAACGCCTACCGGATTATCCGAACGTACCACCGCTGGGTTGGCTGCGAAGGCTTGCGGGGTCGACGAGACGACCCGATCGCCATCGATGAGGAAGTTGAGCGACAGGTGATGGCCCTCGATACTCAATCCCCAACGTTGCCCAACTTCGGGCTGCCCGAACAGGGTAAAGTAGTATCGAGTCGAATCGCGGATTGGGCTATTCTTCTTGTTCGATTCGAGAAACTTCAACAACTTCTCCATCTCCATGATCTGCGTCGACTTGCGATAGCCTACGTCGCTGAGCACGCTCCTGAGCAGCTGGAAGGCGGCTTGCCGTTGAGCTTCATTCATCTCGTTGAGCTGCAAACCTTTGCGGGTATCTTTGGGAATGATGTGCCAATCGGCCCGTTGTGGGCTATCGATAGGCAGAAGAGTTTTACTTTTCTGTTCAGCGGTCAGCGCTTGAGCAAAAGTGGCAGCGGCCTGGGTCATGCCAACCGTCGATCCGCCCGTCTTGTAATATCCACGCCCGATGGAGGCTACCAACAGCAAGGATGCCACAGCAAGCGGCCAACGGATGGTCGAGCAATTCATGTCAAACTCCGAGATTGAAGGCGGGGATCATCAGGATGAGGGCTGATCGGAAAGCCCGGCATTATAGCTGAGCCAGCCCCCTTTCGCACTTTCCAAGGGGACTATTTGCTGGAATGGTCATCCGCCCCGGGATCGTTGGGCAAATGCTGCTGATCGCGATGGAAGTGGAGTTTAGGCAGGGCGGTGAGCAGTCGAGCCAAACCGCGATCGCTAGCCTGGCTACCATCCAGGTAGAAAGATTCCAGTTGGTCCATGCCACCCAGATGTAGGAGTCCGGCATCGGTGATCGGGACTTCGATTAAGTGCAGGAAACGCAGGTGGTGGAAGCGGCCGATAACCTCCAGCCCTTGATCCCCTAGGAGGGGACTGCCGAGACGTAGCTGGACCAGGTTCGGGAGTTTCTCCCAATGACGCAGCCCATGCTCCGAAATACGACAATCCGGTAGGTTGATGGCCTGCAGACTCGGCAATGTTCCCAAGGCCGCAGCG
>JBILTQ010000248.1:0-8210 GCA_044371435.1 Pirellulaceae bacterium
CCGCAGGGTAATGATATCGCCATCTTCGATACTGTAGGTGGTTCCAGAAATCGCATGGACATTGGTGGCTTGTCCCGCGATCAGCGACGTCGAGAACAGGCTGGTACCATCGGTGTCGATAAAGCCAACTTCGTTGATATTCGTCCCGTTCCCCAGGATGATGTCGGGACCATTGGCGTTATCGATAATGAAGCGAGGATTAGCTACGCTATCGATAGCAACTCCGGTATCGGGATTGAAGCGATAGATGACGTTCGAACCAGAGACAACGCCAGGGCGGAGGGCTCGATTGCTGATAAAGAAGCCTTGTTCTTGTCCAGCGAATTCGGTGAAGGTCAAAGCTTCGATGTTCACTCCGACATCCGAATCGGTGGTCTCGCCTTGCACGTCTAACTGAGACGTCTGAATATTCAGATCACCGATATCATCGATGGTCGCGTTGCCATCATTGATATGGAAGTAGTCGACATCATCGTCGCGGTCGCCGGTGACCGGAGTCCGGGTTTCGAGTCCATTGTAGGCCCGCAAGTCACCGTTGAAGCGGAACGCAATATCGCGCAGATCCTGGGCGATGGTTTGCGATGGTAGTGGTAGGGCGACGTTATTCGAGAGCTGACCCGTGGCGGCGTTCACGATGAACAGGCCGGTTTGCTGAATACCGGCATCGACGCTCACATAGAGCGGGACATCGCCGAGCAGGTATTGGATCACCGAGGTGTCGGTGATGAAATTACCGTTGAGGACAGGAGGCAGGGCGTTGGAGCCACCGACCCCATTCCCAAGCAAACCCGTCTGACTGACGTGGTCTTCCACCAGATACTGGGTGCTGTTGACCGGTTGGAAACGAATCGTCGGATCACCTTGGTTGGGATCGAATAAGGCCAGCAGTCCCGAGGGAATGTTGCGTTGGCTGGTGATGGCCACAAAATAACGTCCGGCCGGCAAGGCGGTAGGCCCGAGGAAGGCGTCTTTGTTTCCGGCAGACCCACGGTCGAGGTCTGTCAGGTCTGCGCCGGCAATCGGCAGCGAGCGGTCATCAAGGATATTGCTATTGAGACCCGACTGGATCAGACGAATATCGCTTGGTTGGCCGGCGGCCGCCACATCGCGGAAGAGATACAGCGAAGTATCCGGCCTACCGATCCCGTCGGCGTAGTCGATATCGAAAATGGTCGACAGGTACTCGTTGAGGGCTGTCTCCAGCAATTGATAATCGAGGGTAAAGGTGTACCAATCGATGTCGTCGGGCGAAGACAGGTTTCCTGCCAGACTGATCGTGCCGCGGTCGGTTTGCAGCAGATTGCCCAACTCCTGGGCTTGGATGACCGTGTTGTTGTCGGTGAAATTCGCGCGGTTTTCCTGCTCAGCCAACTCGCCCAGGAGCGGCGAATGGCGAGGCAGACCGGCGATGTCGACACCGGTAGTCGCATAGCGGATATCGGCATAACTCACGCCGGAGCCTGGGAATTCCTGAACTTCGCCGAGTCGAATTTGAAGCTGGTAAGAGCCCCGCGATTGACCTTGACTGACCAGTGAGGGATCGGTGAGCCTAGTCAAGCGAGCGCTGTCACTCAAACCGACAGCATTGCTGCTGCGAACCCGAACGTGGTAGAGTGAATACTGGCTTGTCACGCCCGGCAGGGCAATTCGCAGGCCGGCATCCTTCGGATTAGTACCGTATTGATCGCGAGCCGCCCCGAAAGTATCGGTGGGGAATACTTCGCGAGCCGACTTCCGCAAGGGGTTAGCGGCTAGCGAGCTTTGGATTGGATTACGATAGATGAGGTTGGGGTTGATATCTTCGTCGTAGGAATTATCCGATAGGGCGAGGATCGTTCCGTTGCTGTCGATCAATTCGATGACAGTGTCCAGGCTATTGCTGGTTTTATCGATATCGAGCCAAACCTCCGTTCCACCTTTGGCTTCAAAGGCATAGATATCCATATCGGCGTCACGGTTGAGCACGCCGTGGACCTGGAACCCGAGGACGGCATTTTCATCGCCGGAGTTGATATTGCCGGAGAGGGTCCCCAGGTACTGTGCCCGAGCAGGCAAATCGTTCTGCGTTTGCCCGCTGATGGAAGTGGCTGATTCCGTCTCCTGAGTCGCCAGCACGTTGCGGTCATTGGATTCGGTCTCCAGCAGGATTCCCCGCCACTCGCCGGGAACCGACGCTGGCCGCTGTTCACGCGGCAGTAATTCAAGGAAAGTCGTAATGGTGGCCGTCGTTGCATTGGGGTCGAAATCCCAAGCCAGGGCGGTTGTCACATCATTGGGGCCGAAGATCGTTCCCAACGCCGGATCATTGGATTGGGGCAAGGCCGTCGTATTGATGTTACCGGCGATCGTGTATTGGGTACCTGGACCGAGGATCGCGGTATTCAACGCTGGAAACTGATCGGCCGTCCAACCCGCGTAGGTAGCATTCTGCAGCCCTGGACCAGGGGTGTAGATACCGGCTTGGGAAAAACCAAAGCGCTCGGCACCATCCACCGTGTAGATCCGGAAGTCAGCTTGACCCGGAGTACCACGTGTATAAAGAAGGTCGTCGGTGACTCCCAGCACGTCTTCATCGAGATAGTTGATATAGCGGATATCGCCTAGCGGAGCAGTCCCGGTAAAGGTCAAGGTGTTGATGAAGCTCGAGACTCCGTTATCGAAACGGCTCTCGACCCGCCAGTTGACAGTCTCCCCATTGTTGCCCAGGAAGTTGCCTTCGCTGGCGACCAAGTCAGGGGCGACCAGGGTCGGCGGGAGGGTGATCGTTGTGTTGGATAAGCTCAGGGCGGTTCCATCGGCCCCAACGTCGATATAATTCAGAAAATTGAAGATGACGCTTTGATTGATGAAAGTTTGCGTCCTACCCTCAGCGGTGATCCCGCTGGTTCCGGTGGTCAACTCGCCGCCAGCTCGGGGTTGGGCAGAGAAAAAGCCGGGTACGTCCTGGGGAACGTCGTTGTCGATCAGCGTTCCACGATCGACTTCGGGGCCCGTGGGTAGGTCCGTATCGGTTGAATCCGATTCCGTTCCATCATTATTGGTATCGACGATGGGTCGGCCATCGGGGGTAAAGCCAGCGCCGACGGTGTCGTCCGTCAAGCTCGTGAGGATTACGGGAAACCCTGGTTGCCCGACAATTTGCACACTGCCACCGATGCGATCGTTGATATCGAGAAATTGCCCGGTCGCGGTCAAGCCAGCAGAATCGCCTTGGAATTTGACTACCAGGCTTTGGGAGTTCTTGCTTACCAGCTTGAGTCCACCATACGTGTAAAGATTGGATGAGACAACTTCATCCAGCACAACATGCACCATATCGGTATCGTCCCAGACACTTTCGGTGGTCAAAGTCTGGCCACGGACGATCATGCCGTTAATCGCATTGTTATCCAACCGATTCTGGGCGACCAAGGGACCTTGGTTGTTCAGAAAGCTACCGACTTTGTCAAGCTTGCCGGTCGATCGTCCACCATCGTCTAGGTAAGTCGCATTCAGCGAGTCGACGTCGATGTTGAGGGCAGCGCCTGCGTTATCCTGAATAATGTTGTCAACGATGATCGGTTGGGCACCGCGGACGAAAATCGTACCTGTGAAATTAGTGCCGCGTCCAGCACGATTGGTGGGGGCCGAATCCTCTACCCCTGAGGCATTGTTTTCCAAGGTGGAATGGGTAAGCCGGAGTTCGGCTTGGTGGGCTTCGATGGCATTGAAGGAGGCAAAACCGCCGTCGATCCGCGTGGTCCCTCCACCGTAGAAGAGTCGAAGATGATCCAGGGAAGCCGACGATGTTTGAGCCAAGTAGAGACCGCCCCAGTTGCCAGCCACCGCTTGATTGATCGGTAAGCCGTTCAACAGGTTGTTGCGGTTGGCAGTATCGAAGGTACCGCCCGCCCCAAAACGGGTATCTTCCAGGCTGGTGAAAGTGATCGGTCGCGATTCGGTCCCTTCTGCCAGCAATTGGCCTCCGCCCTGTACCTCGATCCTGGCGCCCTTCAATTTCACTTGAATTCCTGGATCGATGGCGAGCGAACCGTTGAGTCGGGAACGGTAAGGAATCGTTGTTTCGATCAAAGTCGCGCCAGCCAGTGGCGACGAATCGACAAAGGTCGATTGATTCCCGGTAACCGTACCGACCAGTCCGAAATCGCTGTCGACACCCAATACGACTTGGCTACGATAGATTTTTAGTTGTTCACCGCTCTGCAATACGGGCAGATTGCTCAGCCGAACAAAACCGGATGGGGCCAAAACGCTTCCCAGAACCGAGACCGAGTTGGTAGGTTCGGATGCGGGACCTTCCACGCCTCCGGACCTGACAATGCTGAAGCGATAACGGTAGGTCCCGGCAGCTAGGCCCGGCGTTGCATTGGTAAAGTTGGATGGGGTCAGGATAACCGTCGTCGACGAGGGGGTGGTGGTGGTGGCTAACGCCCCACCGACGGTCCCCTGGACGATCAGATTTTCGCCGATCACATGCACGATATCGATATCATCGAAGCGTCCGTTTAACGAGAGGACCTCCGTCGACGAAGTGGCGTCGGTACGTGTCTTGATGAACAAGCCATTGACGGTATTCGAGTGCAGCCGATTGCCGTGCAACTCTGGTCCGACGCGATCGAAGTCGGCGATGAAGGGAGCCGTTCCTTGGGTCGCTGGATCCTGGAAATTGCTTTCGAGGAAACTATTGGGGGTGGCGGACATGGCCGCGTCGGCGGAAAAACTGATAACGCTATTCGCGATCGTGGGCCGTGTATCCACCATGTGAATAGGGGTGATCACTTGGGAGACACCATCGACAACGACTTGGCCGCCTCCATAGCGCAGGTCGGCATGAACGATCGAATTCAGGAACAGTCCAGCCGCTTCCAGGTTGCGGCGGCCAGTTTGGCTGGCATCGATGCGATTTCGCAGATCAAGCCCACCCCAATCACCCCGTTGAGGAGCTGGTGGGAGTTGATCACGATTGCTTCCCTTGCCGAGTTCACGGTCGTTGAGCGAGGTGAAATAAACCGAGTTGGGTAAGGGATCGCCATTTTGATCGGCGACCACGAAACCGCGGCTGTCGATGATTCGTGGAACACCTAGCACCTGCAGGGACCCGCCGCTTCGGTCGGCTCCCGCCGAGACAGTGGTACTCCCGACGCCAATCCGCGCCCGACTGAGCTTCAAGATCGCCCCGGCATCGATCATCAGCGTCACATTCCTGGGCACATTCAAGGTTTCGCCATCGGCCTGGGCTTGTCCCAATCGATTGAAACCGATTTCATAGGCCAGATTATCAGCCTGCGTTTGAATCAGGCCGTCTTGTCCGCCATTGCCGACAATACGAATCACGCGGTTGTTGAGCGGAGCGGCATTGGCGGCCGTGATCGCCGCGGCAATCGTTCGGAAGGGAGCCGTAATCGTACCGGTACCTGTGGTTAACGGTGTCGCCTTATCGACATACAGGGTGTTGCTTGGCCCGGAAGGCACAAACCAGAAATCGAAGACTCCCTCCGGCCGACCATCGCTGTCGCCATCGAGAAGAGTCCCGGTGGTGTCCCGCATATAGACGCTCTGCGGAGGACGAAAATCCATTCGCAGCGAGTATTGTCCTTCCGACCTCCCGCCGAGCCCGGAATCGTCGATCTTCGGATCATAGCCTTCATTCCCTTTGGCGCTGACACCGACAATATATTCGCCAGCCGACAGATCGTTCAACAGAATGAGCGAGTCCTGGCTGAAGTAATCGTCGTTGCGGGAGATCTCGTCCCAACCCCCGGTAGCATTCAATCGATACAGACGCAGGGAAGCATCGAGCAAGCTCGGGTTGGCCAAGCGTTCGGCGGAAATCTCCACCGTCAACTTACCAGCCTTGGGGAGACTGAATCGATAGAGGTCGACATCCTTGCTTTCTGGGCGGAACAGGTGCTGGCCGTAGGTGATATCTGCGTTGCCAGGGAAGACCATTTCCGTGTCGACGCCCGGGTTGTTGGGTGGGAACGCACTTTGAACCGTCAATCCCGGAACCTCGCTGGAGTCACCTCGACCGAGATGATAGCCAATCCCGCGGGCAAAGGTTCGGAAGAGTTCCGAGCCAAATTCGTTCTGGTTCGAGTTGCCGAAATCCTGGATATCGAGGATCGTCGCCGGTTGGCCGTTGGCTACCAGATTCCCATAGGTCAGGGTGATGCCACCTGGGCCGTTGGGGACATCGGGCGATACAGCGCGCATATCCCCCACCGCGATGGTCAGTCCGCGGTTGTCGGTCTCGATAAAGCGAAGTCCCAGATAGTTCTCGTACAACGAAACGATCGTTCGCACCAGTTGTTTCTGGGTTTCGGTAATAGCGTTGGTCGCAGCGCTATTATTGACCAAGCCCAGGTCACGCTGGAAGTTATATTCGATGACTTCGATCCCTGGTTGATCGCTGGCCCCGGTTTCGATGTGATGCTGGTAGAGGTTGTCCCGTTGCCCCGGCTCATCATTAGCGCCGGGGAAGTCGAGCAGGTATGGGTTCGCATTGCGAATCTCGGAATTGACAATGACGGCTCGCGGTCCATTCCCGCTAAGGTCCCAGTTGCTTCGCAAATCCCGGGCGGTGGCAAAGCGGCTGCCAGGATCATCGGCTGAAGTTGCCGGGATATTGATCACGACCGGGGCGGCATACTTGCCATCGACGGTACCATCATTTGCGGCCTCCTTGGTCCCGATCCGCAATCGCATCGCGCCGATGGGCAACAGCCCGCCGTTGTTGTCTACAAGCTGATCTAGATTGCGGGCAAAGGTTAACACGGCGCGGTGGCTATCGGCCGTGTAGACGACGCGGAAAGGATTGAGGACGAAGTCGTCATTGGAGTCGACTGTCCCATAGGTGTAGCGTAATTGGTAGAACTTCGGATCGTTGGCGTCTGTAGCGTTGAGTTCATCTTCGTTGAAATAGACGTGAATCTCATTGCGGGCTTGCGTCAGGCTGCCATCCGGATTGCGAACGATAGGCTGAGGAACCACCGCTTCGATCCGTGCACCCAAATCCAGGGCGAAACCCAGACTGGTATCGACACCGCCGTTGTAGGCTTGACCGGCCAGATTGCGCAATGCCAAGCTACCCTGGCCTAGGATATCAATCCGGTAATCATCATCCGGGAGGGCTTCGGCGAAACGCATCACGACGCTAGTTCCCTCCAGGCCAACGTAGGCTGGGCTGATAGGGATATCATTGCTACCGCGCAGCATGATCGGCGAATAATTCACCGGAGCTGCCCCGATGGCGGTGGATGAGGCACCGCTAATGATCCTCGCCCGGAGAATACTGGTTGCCAGCGGATTGCCATTGATGGCATCGACGAACTCGCCCAGCTTCGTCATGAACTGCGCATTGCTGTTCATCTCGATGGTAACCGTCGAATTCAAGCTATCAACGCTGACCACCGGCAAGCCGGCGCCACCAAAATCACGCTGAGTGACCACCAACCGGGCTTTCTCACCCTGCGGTCCGGCTTGAGCAGCCAGAAATTCAACCTGGACATTGGTACCGGCATTGAGATTCGAGGTGGCCCGGGCGGTATTCGCGCCGGTCAGCACCAGGGGTTGGGTCGTCGGAACCGTGTCGGCGATGACTGTCGACGATAAGCCGCGGAGGCGGGTAGTCAAAACTTTGGCCGTGGCAGCCGGATTGTTCTGGAAGGCGTTCAGCAAGTCCTGGGCGGTAGTCTTCAAGCCCGGAGCCGTGTTGACCTCGACATGGATACTGCTGGATGAGACCGAGAGGATCGGCAGGGAAGAATCGCTGCGGGAAGCCTTGGAGAAAGTGACCTGGAAGCCGTTGCCTGCCGGACCAGGGATCGTGGCGGCGAAATCGAGGACGACCGCGCCGTTGGTCCCCAGGTCGGTACTGACGTAGGCGCGGTCAAAGATCCCATCGCCACCGGAACGACTGATCAAAATGCCGCGATCGATCCCGATCGTTTGAGGATCGATGTTAGCCGAGTCATCGAAACGAAAGACCAGTTCGTTGGGGCTGACTTGGAGCACTTGACCGTCGCGGATCAAAGCCCCTTCATTGGGTTGAATGCTGATCAGTTGCGGCCCGACGGCCATCAGTTGCCGAGACTCGAGCGATTCCAGCAGAATTCGCCGCGACTCGAAGCGTCGGCGAGCTTTGGACATATCGCTGCGATGACGAGCGGAACGATTTCCCGAACGACCAATGGTCATGAATGAACCTCGTG
>JBILTQ010000249.1:0-8205 GCA_044371435.1 Pirellulaceae bacterium
GGCCCTCATCTATTCCTGGTCTCCATCATCTTGCTCTGGTCGCTGCTGCTCCCTTTTCATGGATGGGTCGGAAGCTATCCTGGTCTCTACGTCGTGCGCACTCTCTTCGGTGCGGCTCAGGCGGGTTGTTATCCGGCCCTCAGCCTGGTAACGCGTCTGTGGTTTCCCATCGCGCGACGCACGCAGGTCCAGGGCTGGATCGCCAGCGCCTTCGGCCGCGGCGGTGGCGCCATGGCCTCGTTGGTCATGGGAAGCCTGTTGATGGGCTGGTGGGGGCTCGACTGGGTGACGGCGTTGATCGTCCTCTCGGGTGCCGGGTTGGTGCTGGCTGCCTTGTTCCTGGTTTTTTTTCGCAATCGACCGGTCGAGCCAGTCGGCAATCCGACGGAGCTTACGCTCGCCGACGGGGGCGAGACGGCCGCTAAGGTCTTGCCCTTCCGGGTGGCGCTGGCTAATCGTAGCTACCTGGTATTGCTGCTTCAGCAATTCCTCAACGCGGGGGCCGACGTCGTCTTCGCCCTGCTGCTGGGGAGCTACCTACGCTCGTTGGGGACCGATCGTGGCGTGACGCTGGGGGTGCTGGTGAGTTTGCCTTTGTGGGGCGGGGCGTTGGGGGGGATTTTCGGCGGCTATGCGAATGATTGGGCCATCCGCCGCTTCGGCAATCGCCGCTGGTGCCGTTCGCTGATCGCCGGGAGCGGATTAGGTATCGGGAGCCTGTGCGTCTTGGTAACGACTGCATGCTCCGATCCCGCCTGGGTGGCGGTGGGCTTGATGACTGCCAGGTTCTTTGCCGACTGGAATCAGCCGACGATGTGGGGAACCTGCACCGACCTCGGCGGACGCTTCTCGGCGACGGTCTTCGCTATCGGGAACATGATGGGGAACCTGGGAGCCTACCTCACACCGTATGCGATCGGCTTGCTCTTGGATTACTTCAGCGTGGTCCGCTGGGAAGGGGGCGAGGCGATCCGAGATACCAATTACGTTCCAGCCTTTGTCCTCTGCGGCGGGATGATGTCGGTCGCTGCCGGCTGCTGGTTCTTGATCGACTGCACGCAAACCCTGAGTGCGGACCAAGCTTCGGCGGCCGACGATGTTCCATGAATCACCCGGCTCCCTAGTACTTGCCAGCAGGGTTGGGTTTCGATGGCCGCAGCTAGCTGTTCGCACCCGGATTTCGCGATCCAGGCTGAGCTTGTCCGATAACCTGGATAAATAGCCAGGCTCTTTGGCTTGGTCTCTCCTCGAGCTTCATGGGATAGCCGAGGCTGCAGGCGCCGGGTGGTAGTCTGAGAGTTCGCCGAGCGGCAGCTGGTCGCCTTGTGCGGTTAGCCAGCTTTCGAGCTGGGTAAAGAGGCGAGCCTGAATCGCTTGATGCTCGGCTAGGCTGCTCAAATCCTTCAGCTCGTCGGGGTCTCGCTGGAGTTGAAACAATTGTTTTCGTCGAATTTCCGGATAGACGATCAACTTCCAGTTACCGTCGCATATCATCCGTTGCGAGTCGAGGAAGACACCGCATACGAAGCGATGCGTAGCGGTCGCCTCGCCGCGAAGCAACGGGGCAAAGCTGAGTCCTTGAACGGAAGTGGGGGTGTCGAGCCCCGCAAGCTCGCAAAGGGTCGGGAAGATATCACGCAGCATCACCAGCGACGATTGTCGTTGGTTGGCGGGAATGCTTGGGCCAGCCACGATCAACGGGGCACGGATCGAGTGCTGGTACTGATTTTGTTTTCCCAACAGACCATGACTTCCCAAAGCCAAACCTTGGTCGCTGGTGAAAACAATGATCGTATCGCTACGATTGGTCTCTTCCAAGGTCGCGAAGATCCGTCCAAGCTGGGTGTCGAGGTCGGTGAGCATGGCGTAGTAAATAGCCAACTCCAAACGCACCGCGGCAGGATCACGTGGTCGCGGCAACAGCCGTTCATCCCGCCCATCGATATTTCCATGGTCGAAAGGATGCTCGCTCAAAAAGTTCTTCGGTAGCTCGATATCGCTGGCGGCATAGCGGCAGTCCGGGTCGGCCGGCCACTGTCGCGGATCATGCGGGAAGGCGAAATTGGCATGGACGAAAAAAGGTTGCTCGCTCGGGGTGTCATGGATGGCTTGCATGGCCCCATCAGCGATATGCCGGCTGTTGGTCGGTTGGAGTCCCACTCCTTTGTCGAGCTCCACCCGGCCCTGAGGATCCTTGAAGGTCCAGCCGCTGTAACCGGTCCGAGGGTGGCCGCGGTCATCGACAGCCGGACCGAGTTGGTCCTTGGAGGCGCCGCCGCTGCTGTACAACCCGCGAGTTGCCTGATAGCCGCGCTTCGTCGGCTGCCCATCGTTGTGCCATTTGCCACAATACCAGGTGGCATAGCCTGCCCGTTGGAGTGTTCCGGCCATCGTGGCCAGGTTCGGCTGGATACCTCCGGCTGGATAGTTTTGCAGGGCCTGAAAAATCTGACAGCCAGTAAGGATCTCCGCGCGGCTGGCATGGCAGATCGGATAACCCGCGTAAGCTTGAAGGAAACTCGTGCCTCGTTGGACCAGGCGATCGAGCGTAGGGGTACGAATGGCTGAATTACCCAGGGCATGGATCGTATCCGGTCGCTGGTCATCGCTGACGACCAACAGGATGTTGGGAGGTTTGGCCGCCAGGGGAGCGAGATGGAGGCCGAAGAGCGTCCACGTCCAAGCGATGGTAGCGAGGGACCATGGTTTTATGGGATAAAACCTCATGGGCGAAAACCTCTGCAGCAAGTAGGTTGGATGGGCACGGCGCGCGACGGACCGATTCCCTGCAGCGGAAACACCCCACCGCGGAACGGGGAAATTCGTACCATCAAGCTAGGCCTTGCGAACCTTCACGAATTCACGGCTGCTGGGGGACAGCCAACGCTGCCGCCCCAGCGGCAGCGACTTGGGCATCCTGCGTCGATTGAACCCCTGAGACGCCGATGGCACCCACAATCTTGCCTTGAACGATGATCGGTACACCACCTTCGATCGGCAATCCCGGAAGGCTGAGGACCTTCAGATTAGCGCCGCCAGCGATCAATCGATCCTCCAGTTCTTTGGTGGTGCGACGATACAAGGTGGCTGTCTTCGCCTTCTGCATGGCGACTTCAATGCTGCCCAGTTGGGTGTTATCGAGTTTAGAAAAAGCCACCAGGTAGCCACCGGGATCGACGACGGCGATGGCGACCGGCCAGCCTTCGCGATTCGCCTCCTGCTCCGCCGCTTGCAGGGCCCGCTTGGCATCCGCCAGGCTTAAAGACATTCCATAGGGAATCGGGCTGCTGGCAGGGACTGCGGTCTGAGCCGAACTTACCGAGACGAAAGAACACAGCAGGCAACAGGCAACGCCACCGGACAAAAACCAACGCGACATGATCGTCATTCTCCTCCAAGAAAGTTCTCGGTATTCTACCAACCGCCGCTGCCGCTTGAAAGTTGCCCTCACGCAAGTAGCTCCCCGGCAGCCATCAACTCCTGCTACCCAGAGACTGACGGTATCGCAATCAGATTCGATGAGCCGGCCTGGCTTGCCCGGTAAGGGATGGGATGCCGAGGACAACGGCTCCGAAGGCGAGGCAAGCGATGAGCGGAGTGACTCAGCGCGAGAATAGGCTGAGTCGCTCGGCAGGTGAGCGCGCCGGCACAAGATGCGGCTGCGGCGGAGTGGCGATCGCTCGCAGACTCTCGTCGATAGCCTGCAGCACATCGGCTACCTGAATTTCCAGCATGGCCGCATTGCCGGTTTGCCGGCGATAGCGGCTCGATCCCTCATCAAGGCGTTTCTGTAGGCAGCGATGCTGGTTGCCATAGGGACCTGAATATTCACCGCGGGTGGTACCGAACATGGCTACACACGGGGTGCCAACGGCGGCCGCCAGGTGCGTTGGCCCGGCATCTGAACCAAGGTAGAGACGGCTGCGTCGGATGATCGCCGATAACTGCATCAAGCTGGTAGCCGGCGCTAAACGCGCTCCTCGTGGATGAGTTGCAACAATCCGTTCGGCCATGGCTCGCTCCGCCTGGCTGCCCCACAAAACGACGCTCGGCTGCTGGTAACGCCGATGGAGTTGCCCGATCACCTCCCCGTAGCGTTCCAAGGACCAACGTCGGCTAGCCCAACCTGCCCCGGGATTAATCACGAAGTATTTCTGGCGCTCCAACTCCGCTTCCGCCAGCCAACGCTCCCCATCTGCGGTGATCGCCGCCGGTTCGAACCAAGCGAAAGTCGCGGTCGGTTGGACGTCCCAGGGCTTGAGCAGTTCCAGATGGCGATCGACCAGGTGGGTGGCTACCGGTGTGATTCGATGATGATAGAAACGCCAGGACTGTTCGCGGGCTTGGGGCGAAGCGAAACCGACCTGGCAAGGGGCACCGCTCAACCAGCCGAGCAAGGCGCTTTTGAAGAGTCCTTGTGGATCGAAACTCATATCGAAGGGCTGGCATCTTAAACGTTGGCGGAGTCGCCAGAGTTCCCCCGGCTGCTTGAGGAAGCCTTTGGGAAGACGGATGACTTGATCGATCGCCGGTTGCGCTTCCAGGATCGAGGCCACCCCGCAGTCTACCATCCAGGTGACGTGGGCGGTCGGCCAATGCTGTTTGATGGCATGCACCAATGGCAAGGTCTGCAAGCAGTCGCCGATCGCGCTCAGCCGGCTGATCAAGACCCTTGGCATCACCAGCGTGCCTCCATCTGGTCGACGATATGGTCGGCCATCCGCTCGATCACGCGTTGCTGTGAAGTCGCTAAAGACTGGCCGCCTTCCGGTACTAAGTCGGCCTTTTCCGAGAAGTAAAAGGCGGTTTCGCCCGGCGGCAGGAAGCGATTCTGCATCAGAACATTCCCGATGCGATCGGTCCAATTCACTTCAGCCGCCATCGTCAATCGCAAGTCGCGAGGTTCGTCGGTGGCGGTCTCGGTGATCACCTTCTTGGTGTCGTAGTGTAAGCGGCAAGCCAGGATCGAATCGGCATTCGGGAGATTGGCAAGTTTGTAGGGAGTGCGGTCTTCGATCTTCTTCTGGATGGCTTCGGTCAAGCGGACCCCGAGGTCGGCTCGGAACGAGTCGCAGCGAACGATCGGCACATGGATGGTACGGATATCCTGGCGGAACAGGCTCGACGTTCCCCAGCGATATCCGGCGCAGCCCAACGTTAGAAAACTCCCCAGCCAGCACATCCCGATCAGACCGACGACCCATGGGCGACGCCGGGCGTCTGGCGGGCCGCCCCCAAACCATCCTGGCAGGGTTGTCGACCTCTTCGGCAGCTTCGCTTCTTCCTGAGAAGGGCTAGCCAAGCCTGGCGTCAGGTAAGCCACCAAGAATCCTGCCCGCGACTTGGCGCAGGCTGCAGGGATCCAACGATCGCAGCGTTGGCGGTCGGGAAAGGCTCGGCGTTGCCAGGATGGTTGCAACTCAGGTTCCATCGTCGCTCTTGCTATCCAGCAGCGGCCGCGTTCGGCTGTTCTCAGGGAAGAGATTGTTGAGCCATTGGAAATAGCGGGTCGGTTCGCCGGGCAAAGCACCGATCCGCTCCAGATCGCTGCGAGCCGTGTCGGCGAAGGGAGTATCGGAAAACTCGGTGAGGATCCGATCGAGATAAATTTTGGCGGCGTTGTTCTCGCCCCGATTCATCCGATAGGTCGCCACATCATACAGCCGCTCGCTCTTTTTGTAGCGGATCTCGGCATAGGCGCGGTTGAGGAATTCCTGGTGTTCTTTGGCTTCCGTAGGAAACTGCTTGACCAGCTGCTTGATCAGCTTCTCGGCGTCATCCAGCGGCTCCTGCGCGTACTGCGCTCCCCTGTAAGTTTCCACGGCGGCCTTTAAGCCCAGGAAGTGGGCTTCGAATTGATGGGGGCTGTCGGGATAAGTGATCCGCAAATCCTCGAAAGTCTCACGGGCATCTTGAAATTTCTCCTTGCGGAAGGCTTCGGTAGCCAACTCCATCGTCGCGTCATCGGCCAACTTGCCCGTCGGATTATCAAGCCTCATCTTTTCGAGCACCCGTTTGCCATGGCCGCTGGTGTCGTTCCACGGCCGCCGACGATCCGAGAGGTTCAGTTCGTAAAAAGCTTTCGGCTCGACGTTATCGTACTTGAGCCAGTAGAGGGCAATCTCCATCCGGCGTTGATCGGCTTTGTCGAGGTAAGGTGTTCGCGGGTATTCCTTGACCAGTTTGACATAGAATTCCTCAGCGTCCGGATAGTCCTCGGCGAAAAAATAGCTTTCACCGGCCATCATCAACGCATCCTGCTCCAAGGCGCTGCTCGGCCATTCCTTGGCGGCCGCCTTGTATTCCTTGGCCGCCTTGCGGAAGAGCTCGATCCTCTCATCTCCCTCCGCGTTCTTGGCCTGCTCGAAGAACGCATCGGCCTCCGCAAAAGCTGCCCTGGCCGCCTCCTTGTCCACCGGACGCGGCCCGATCCCGGGAAGCCAGGCAAAGGCCGAGACCACCGGATCGCTGCCGGCTTTCTCGGCCTTGACCCCTTCCGGCCTCACCCAATTTCCATCGCTATCTTCATAGCCTTCGATGGCAGCTTTGGCGGTATCGTACTCGGGTAGCTTCGATACTTGCCGAAAAGCAGAGCAACCGGGTCCAAAGAGTACCCCTAGCAGGAAGAAGGGGAAGAGGCAGGGGGCGAGCGTTCGAGCACTTGCAGGTACGGATGCAGGGCGAAGTGATGCGGCGTCAAGGAACTGAAATAGCGATTCATCAAACCGCGCAGTTCGCGACGGATGGCAACGTCGATCGGTATCGAGGGCATCGTTTCCCATGGAGTCTGTGTCATCCCTAACAGGTAGTCGATCGTGGCGGCCTGCAGCCTGAGGACATGCCGCTGGCCAGCCAGGCAACGCCGACAAAGAATACCTCCAGCCTCAATGCCAAAAGGTATTCGTTCTTTCCTATCTATCTCACCGCCACAACCAACGCAGTTTTCCAAATTCGGCATGTGCCCGAGCAGGCGGAGCAGCTGCCATTCGAATCGGAGCAGGCATGCCAACGCATCCTGATCGCGATCAAGATCCACCAGCGACCGGCAGGTCAACTCGTACAGTTCCGGTACCGGCGATCCTTCCTCGGTCAGCGTCAATAGCAACTCGGCCACATAGTAACCGCAGTAAAGACTGGCCAAGTTCCTTTGGGCCGAGCGAAACCGCCGCACAAGTTTGGCTTCGGTCAACAGGTCGAGCACGTCTCCGGACTTCGGGTAGAAGACTACCGAAGTTTGGGCTAGCAGATCAAGGGCAGACTCGAACGGACTCTTGGGCCGCCTGGCCCCTTTGGCAATCGCGGAAAGCTTTCCAAAGTCGCGGGTCCAAAGGGTCACGATGAGCGACGTCTCGCTCCAAGGAACCAAACGCAGGACAATGGCTTCCGTCTTTTCGGCCGACACACAGGCTCCGGGGTTTGCTAGCGAAGGGTGGCCGATTCTACCCACCGAGGGGCCGCTTGCGAATTGGCCATCCGGCTGGCTTCAACGCCAAGAACCAAGGCGGAAGGGAGGTCGAGCTTGCCGTACGTCTTGAAGACCCTCGCCAGGCATCCGCCGTTAATCGGAGGGAGGCCTGCCAAGGATAGCCGACGCCGAGGCCGAACACCGCTACTGAAGTTTTCGCGGTCGTTGGCTCGCCGTACCCTCGACGCTTCAACGCACCCCGGGCCTGGACGGATGTCCGCTCGAACAGCCAACCCGCGTTACTTCCTAGCATGGGACACAAGGTAGGCGACCGACCGCTTCACCGCAAAATACAACCCCCTGGCTCTCGTCCCAAGCTCACCTCGCTTAGGTGTTCCCAGCCGGCCGATAACCCGGGCAAGCCCTCAACCACTCAGTTCTTGCCCCCCTTCTTTCCTTTCTTCTTGGCACCGGCGGCGTTGGCCTTACCCGATGGCTTCTGTGCCGCGGACGGCTGCTTGGCTGGCGGGGGATTGCCGCCGAACTTGGCCGCCCGATCACGCTCGTGGAGTTCGGTCGAGGCGAAGGTCCCCTCGACCACTGGTTGGTGAGCGGCCGCGGCCATGGCTTTCAACTTCGCCAGCACTTCGGGTTGGGAGGCGGCCAGGTCCTGCGTTTCGCTGATATCGGCTTCGAGGTCATACAGCGCCCAGGGGGCGTCGGGCTTGAGTTGGATCGCCTTCCACTTGCCGACACGGATGGCGGTTTGACCGAGGATCTCCCAGTACAAAGACTCATGA
>JBILTQ010000250.1:0-8182 GCA_044371435.1 Pirellulaceae bacterium
GCTCGAGCCAGCGTATCGATGCCCCACCGTTTTCCCGAAGGCGCACCCTCTATGCCTACATAGATCGCCAGAACCTCCCGCAGTTGTTTCGCGCCTTCGATTTTGCCTCACCCGATTCGCATGTCCCGCAGCGTTCGCAGACCACCGTTCCCCAGCAAGGCCTGATCCTCCTCAACAGCGACTGGATGCTTCGGATCGTCGCCGATTTTTCGGCCGCTTATACCTTGGCTGCGGATGACGCAGGCCGCAGGCAGCAGGTCACCGTTCTTTTCCGGCAACTGTTGGCTCGTAACCCTTCCGCCGAAGAGCTTCAGCGCTCGCTTGATTTCCTCGCAGCCACTGAAGATACCTTGGTAGATTCGCCGGTGAATCATTGGAGTTATGGTTTCGGGACGATTGAGCGGGAGACGGGAGAGGTGCTTGAATTCAGTCCGTTCCCCTACTTCGACGGGGAACGTTGGCGTGGCCAGGATGGTTTTCCCGACCCGAGGCTCGGTTGGTGTATGCTCCATCGGGAGGGAGGGCATCCCGGCAATGCTGCCTCGCGAGTCGCCATCCGCCGCTGGACGGCGATGCAGCCTAATGTTCTGGAAATCCGAGGTAAGCTAACGCATGCGGCGGCCGAGGGCGACGGGATTCAAGCCTACGTGGTGCGCAATGCCTCGCAGCTGTTGGGGAGCTGGAAAGTGAAAGAGGGGAAAGTGGAGACACTTCCAGCGAAAATCGCGGTCGAAGTCGGCGACACCCTCGACTTCATCGTTGATTGCATCACCCAGGAAAGCCATGACAGCTTCGAGTGGAAGGTAGTGTTGCATGATTCGGAAAGGGGGCTAAGCTTCGATTCGGCGGTCCACTTCTCAGGCATGCAAGCTGTTCCGGCAAGTCGTTTCCAGCAACTAGCACAAGCCTTGCTCTTGACCAACGAATTCGTTTTTGTGGATTGAGCCGTTCGATGCCAGAGCGAAATGTCCCACGCTTTCCCGCTGCCCCGCGCGAGGCCGACGCGCCGGCCAAGGGCGCAGTGTGCCGAGCGGCCGGAGCTGGCCGCTGGGTCGCGGTGAATGATTTCCGTCGAGGCCGCGGTCTGTGCCGGCGGCCGATGTTGCTCGGCGGGACCACTGTCACCGGGAGCGTTCCCTCCTTCCTTTCCTTCCTCGCTTGGCAGGGACCATCATGACCTCTCGTCGCGAGCTGTTGTGCCGTACTGGTCTGGGGCTTGCCAGCCTGGCTTGCCCTGATTTATTCGCGTTGGCAGCAGCCGAACTCGGGCCCAACCCGCTGCTACCCAGAGCCCCGCATTTTCCGGTCAAGGCCAAGCATATCATCCATATCTTCGCCAACGGTGGGCCATCGCATCTGGATACCTGGGATCCCAAACCGAACCTCGAGCGGTATGCCGGCAAGGAAATGGCGGGTGGAGCCCCCAAGACCGAGCGGCCGACGGGGAACATTTATCCTTCTCCCTTCCAGTTCCAGCGGTACGGCCAAAGCGGGTTGGAGGCCAGCGAATTGTTTGCCAAGACCGCCCAAGCCCATGCGGACGACTTGTGCGTCATCCGCTCGATGTACGCCGATGTCCCCAACCATGAGCCATCGCTGCTGTTGATGAATACCGGTGAAGCCAGGCTGGTCCGTCCCAGCCTGGGTTCGTGGCTGACCTACGGTTTAGGAACCGAGAACCAGAATCTTCCCGCCTTCATCGCCATGTGCCCGGGAGGGTATCCGATTCAGGAGTCACAAAACTGGCAGGCGGGTTTCCTGCCGGGGGTATTTCAGGGAACCTATATCGATACCAAGAACGAGTCGCCCGAGAAGTTGATTGAGTTCGTCGCCAACCGTCAGCTGACCAATGCCGCCCAACGAAAGCAGCTCGATCTGGTACAAGCCATGAATGCGCAGCATGCGCAGAGCCGATCCGAAGATCCGTTGCTGGAGGCTCGGATCCAGTCGCTAGAACTTGCCTATCGGATGCAGCACGAGGCCTTGGAGGTTTTCGATATCAGCCGCGAACCCCAGCACATCCTCGATCTCTACGGTCGTGGTGTTCAAGCCCGCCAGCTGCTGATTGCCAGACGATTGATTGAACGCGGGGTAAGGGTCGTCCAGGTTTGGCACGGTCAAGGCCAACCATGGGACAGCCATGATCACATCGAAAAGAATCATCGACGGTTGGCGGAGGAGTCCGATCAACCGATCGCCGCGCTGTTGACCGACCTCAAGCAACGCGGCTTGTTCGATGAGACGTTGATCTTGTGGGGGGGGGAATTTGGCCGAACACCGACCGTGGAACTACCCAAGGAAGGTGCGAACCAGGGAACCCTCAGCGGCCGCGACCACAACCACTACGGCTTTACCGTTTGGCTGGCTGGTGGTGGGGTGAAGGGGGGGCAGGTTTATGGAGCGACCGATGAGTTCGGATTCCAAGCGGTCGACAAGCGGGTCCATGTCCACGACCTGCATGCGACCATGCTGCAGCTGATGGGATTCGATCATACCAGGCTGACGTATCGCTATGCCGGGCGCGATTTCCGCCTGACCGATGTTCATGGCCAGATCGTCCGTGACTGGATCGCCTGAGCCGACGGGGCGTGGAGGAACACCCACCCTATTTGAAGGAATATCGCCCAGCGGTTAGGCTATGGGAGCGTTTGGTAAATCCCCTTCGGAAAAGGACATGGTATGCATCGGTCGCGAAACCGGCGGTGGTGGGTTTTGGCCGTCGTCTGCTCCCTTGGTCCGTCCATCATCCATGCTCAAGCTAGAAATGAATCCGCGATGAAGATTGTGCGTAGCCCGTTTGGTCAGCTGGCCGATGGCCGGGCGGTTTCGCTTTTCGTGATGACCAACCGTCATGGGCACAGTGTCTCCGTCACCGATTATGGAGCCATCCTCGTCTCGATCATGGTCCCTGATCGCCTTGGCCAGTTGGCCAACGTGAATGCTGGCTTCCCCAAGTTGGATGGCTATCTGTTACGTCATCCGCACTTTGGTTCGACCATCGGGCGTTTTGCCAACCGGATCTCCCGCGGGAAGTTTTCGATCGATGGTCAAGAATATTCGCTGGCCACCAACCATGGTCTGCATCACCTGCATGGCGGGGTGATCGGCTTCGACAAGCAGTTATGGAAAGCGAACGAGCTCAGTGACAGCGGGCGTGTCGGCGTCCGTTTGGAACTAACCAGCCCCGATGGTCAGGAAGGCTATCCTGGAACGGTCCGCGTGGTGGCGGAATACTGGTGGGATGATGATAGCCGGTTGACGGCTCACTTCACGGCCCAGACGGATCGTCTCACCCCGATCAACCTTACCAATCACGCCTATTTCAATCTCGCTGGTATCGGTTCGGGGAAAGTGGATGCTCATCAGTTGCAGTTGGACTGCGATTTTTTCCTGGATGTCGATGAGGCTCTGATTCCCACCGGCAAACTCCTCCCGGTGGCGGGGACTCCGCTCGATTTTCGTACATCGACGCCGATCGGTCAGAGGATTGCTCAACTACCAGGGACCAAGGGCTACGACCACTGCTTTGTCATCCGTGGCCCACACGGTTCGCTGCGGCGGTGTGCGCTGGTGCACGAACCGAAATCCGGGCGGGCGATGGAGGTGGCTACCACGCAACCCGGAGTGCAACTTTATACCGGCAATCATCTCCCTGGAACCGATGCCTCGGCCGGATTGAAAGCCCACGAAGCATTTTGCTTGGAGACTCAGCACTACCCCGACTCACCCAATCATCCGGAATTCCCTACCACCCTGTTGAACCCTGGTGATCAGCTCGACGAAACGACCGTCTTTCGCTTCTTTACCATCCCATAGGCTGCTCGATGGTACATCGCGGACACGGCCCCTCCTCCCCGCTGGATCCGACTCACGGCGAAACCGCGTTACGGTCCTGGATGCAACAGGGGTCGCTTGTCGATTCGGTAGCGGTTTTAGGAAGCCTCGAGCAGGTAAGGCAGTTGGGGATACCGGCTGACCTGCAAAGTCTTCTGTGGGAATGGCTGCCTCCACTCTTGCGCGAGACAGTATCGCCGGATGAAAGTTTTCAGCTCTTCACCCGTTTCCTCTCGCGGACGTTGTCGCCGCAGTCGTTGCTGGCCTTGTTCGAACGCGACCGACTGACGTTGAGTCAATTGATCGCGGCCCTCTCGATCGGCCCAAAGGTAGCCGAGAGTTTGATCGAGGATCCGGAAACCTTCGAACTGTTGCGGATCACCGATGGCTGTCCCAGCCAGCGTCAAGCCTTGATCGATGAAATCAAGACCGAAGTCAGCACTGCCCGAGACGAACGTCAGGTCAGCCGCAGCTTGCACCGTTTTCACCAGCGTGAAATGGCCAGGATTGCTTATGGCTGTTTCCGTCGAAGGGTGCCGATCGAGGAGACCTGCCGTCAGCTTTCCCATGTGGCGGAAGCTATCTTGCAGTCGGCCTATGATTTCGCCCATCGCCACGTGGCGGAGCGGATCGGCGAACCGCGGCTGTTTCAGGGGCAGCCGGCCCGCGGCAGCCTGATCGCTTTGGAGCGTCTGGGGGGTGCCCAGCTGGGATTTGAGTCGACGCTCGATGCGATACTGATCGCCGAGACTCAAGGCCAGACCAGTTCGGCCCGGCTGGTCTCGAATGCCGACTTCTTCGAGCGACTCAGCCGTATCCTCCTCGAGGTACTCAGCGGTGCGAGCCTTGGCCTGCCAGGCTACCACCTGCGGTTGCTGAAACCGCCGCTGATGAAAAGCTCCCCGCTCGTCCTGGATTCACACCTTGCCTTCCAGCACTACGACCTGCGCGGTCGTACTTGGGAACGGATGACTTTTGTCCGTGCCAGGCCGGTTGCCGGCGATTGGGGGCTGGGCGATGATTTTATCGAGCGATTGCAACCCTGGGTGTTCCGTCGTTACCTGAGCGAGGCCGATATTGCCGGTTTGAGCGCCTGCCAACGGAAATTGCAGCGACGCCTGGCGTTCGAAGCCTATCATCGCAGCGGTGCCGCGGACGATCGCCAGGCCGCGGACGATATCGAACAGACAGTCCTGTTCCTCCAACTACTTCATGGTCATCAGTATCCGTCGATCCGCGTCGCCAATACCTTCGAGGCGATGGGGCGGTTACACGCCGAACACTTGTTGCGCGATAGCGAACAACAACTGCTGGCGGAAAATTATGCGATCTGTCGTCAAGCCGAGGCCCAGCGTTGCCTGCGCGGTACATCGGCCATGCGTCCCCCGACTGCCGAAGAGCGGCGGGAACTCGCCGAATCGATCGAGGTTTCCCGAAGAATCATCAGCGCTCGCCTGGAGGAATCTTTTCCGGAGAGCCATGCCGTACCGGAAGAGACGGACTTGATTCTCGATCCTCAACCCTCGGACGGCTGGATTCAACGTTTGCTCAGCCAGCATCGATTCAAGAAACCCAGGCTGGCTTATGAACACCTGATGAAGATGGCTGAGGAAGAAATCGCGATCCTGTCGACGCGGCGCTGCCGTTACTTCCTATCGTTGATCGCCCCCCACCTGCTGCAACTCATCGGGCAAACACCGGCTCCTGATCAAACACTCGACAACCTGGCCAGCATGAGCGTTTCGCTAGGGGGGAAGGGAGTGCTTTGGGAATTGCTTCACAGCAACCCAGCCACCATGCATCTGATCGTGCGATTGTGTGCCTGCGGTCAGTATCTAGTAAGGTTGATCACCCAATCGCCAGGGATGATCGATGAGCTGATGGATTCCTTGATCCTCGATCGCCTGCCGCGTCTGGACGAATTGGAGACGATGCTCACCGAGTTATGCCGGCAATCGGATGATACGGAGCGGGTGGTTCATGAGTTCAAGCAGGCGATGCATCTGCGGGTAGGAGTCCGCGATATTTTGGGGAAGGATTCGGTGCTGGACACCCACCGTGCCCTGTCGAATATCGCCGAAGCCTGTCTACTTCAAATCATCCACGATGAATACGCGCAATTGGTGGAACGCTACGGGCTCCCCAGTCGCGATGATGGCAGGACGGTCGCCTTCGCCGTACTCGGTCTCGGCAAACTAGGTGGCCAGGAACCAAACTATCACAGCGATTTGAGCGTGATTGTGCTGTTTGAGCAGGATGGAGTGACACGTAATGAAAAAAGCCGCAGCGAATCAGCATCCACTACCTGTCGGCATTTTTTCGAGCAATTAGCGCAGCGTTTGATGAGGCGCTGCAACCGTCCCAACAGTCGCCATGGGCGACTTTACGAACTTGATGTGCGCTTTGGTCCTTTAGGTAAAAGCGGCGTCCTGGCCATGGAATTGGAACCATTCCTGCGTTATTTCGATGAACCGAACTCATCGACCATCGAGCGACTATCGTTGTGCAAGGCCCGTCCGATCGCCGGCCGGCCAGGGTTTTCCTCGCATGTCATGCAAGCAATCGGTGGCCTGATCCAACGCTTCGCCTTCACCGACAAGGATCGTGAAGCGTTGCTGAACTACCGCGATGCGACCAACAGCACGGCTTCGATCCAAAATATCAAACGCAGTGAAGGGGGGACGGTCGATGTCGAATGCCTGGTGCAGTCGCTACAACTCAAACATGCGTCGGCGATTCCCGAAATCTTGGTTCCGGGTACCCTCGAAGCCATCCGGGCTCTCGAGAAGTATCGAGTTCTCGCATCGGACCAGGCCGATGGTCTCTATTACGGTTACCTTTTCCTGCGTGAAGTCGAATCCGGGTTGCGGTTGATGAATACCACCGCTCGTCACGAATTGCCCACCGACCCCCTGTCGCTCGACCTGCTCGCCTTCCTTATCGGCTGGGAAAGCGGCGAGGCGCTGCGTCAACGCGTCCAGGAGGTAAGGCTCTTCCATTGCCAACTCTTCGAGCACTTCCTGCCGAAGCCACTCCAGCTATCCTGAGAGATCCTTCGCTGCTTTGCCCTGCAGGTAAGAACTCAGGATGGCCGCTCGGCCCGGCCGCCTCGCCCCCTGTCCAAGGCTGATGTGACGAGTTTAGCTGCTGGATGCCCTCCGAGCCCTCTACCAACTTCACCCTGCTGCGTCGCGTTGGCGTCAACGGCTTCAAGCGGTATGCTACGATAGCGTCAGCGTCGGAGGGGACTGGCGGGGGCGATGGGACCGTCGCTCGCCAAAGCCAGGTTTCGTGGCAAGCCAGCAGCCACCTCGGCTCGTTCATCCATTTATCAGGAAGCAAGCATGCCCTCCCTCTCCCTTCGTTCCCTGTTCATGATTGGCTGGCTAGCCGCGACGCCGGCGTGGCTAGCCCAGGCCCAGACACCATCAGCCTCGTGGTCCCCGGTCGCCGGCGGGATGATGACCGAATGGGGACGGCAGCTTTCACCGGATAAAGTCTGGACGGAGTATCCACGTCCCCAGCTGGTACGGTCAAACTGGATCAACCTGAATGGCCTTTGGTCGTATGCGGTCACCTCGAACCAGGCTGCGTCATCGATTCCCCAGCAATGGCACGGTTCCATCCTGGTCCCTTTTTGTCCCGAATCCGGGCTGTCCGGTGTCGGGCGGTGGATCGAACCTGAGGAAACTCTTTGGTACCGACGCTCGCTCCCGCCAGCCGTCCCCGGGCGCCGCAGCATCCTGCATTTTGAAGCGGTCGATTATGAGACGACAATCTATGTCAACGGCACCGAAGTCGGCCGCCATGTCGGTGGCCATACCCCTTTTTCCTTCGACATCACCGATCGCTTGCAAGCGGGGCAAAATGAACTGGTAGTCCGGGTGTACGATGCGACGGAAGGTTACCAACTGCATGGCAAGCAGAACCTGATCGCGAAAGGGATTTGGTACACCCGCGTTACCGGAATCTGGCAGACGGTATGGATGGAGCAACTCCCCGAGCAACACCTGACAGATGTCGACTATGCTTGCGATCTGGCGACCGGTCGGCTGACGATCGTGCCCAAGTTGGCTGGCGAGGCTCTCGCTAAAGTCCGAGCCACGGCAAGTTTCCGCGGGACACCCGTCGGGCAAGCCGAGGGGAGTGGTGGATTATCTTTGCTCATCGCCGATCCGCAGCTTTGGTCACCGGCGACACCCCACCTCTACGAAGTGCAACTGGAAGTTCTCGACGCGGCGGGAAATATCGTCGATAGCGTTCAAGCCTACACCGCTTTTCGCGAGTTTGGCAAAGTCAAGGATGCGGCGGGCCATTGGCGGCTGACCCTCAACGGGCAGCCACTTTT
>JBILTQ010000251.1:0-8168 GCA_044371435.1 Pirellulaceae bacterium
GCATCATCAGCGTTGCAGCCGTTTCTTCCCATCGACTGAACTGGGCTTGCTCGTCGGCGGAAGCAAAGAGCCTCAAAGCCGTCTGCGTATACCAGAATTTGCTGGCGGTCAGACTTTCCGCCAAGCGATAGCTGCGATCGGCGTGAGCTTTGGCCGTCGACCATTCCCAACACGGGACCAGGCGTCTGCCGGTGATCGGCGTCGCCAGGCCAGCCGCAATATGCGAACTGGAATTCATGAAATTTTTTTCAACAATTACTGCCGACCACTGCCGGCGGTAGAGCGACCAGGCCAGCGTGGTGCCGGCCAGCCCTTGCCCGATTACCACGACCTCCACCGACCTCATCGGCTCGACCTGGGAGCAGCGACTGGCGAACAAACTTCCCTGATGCAGCACATCTTCTTTTCCTGGATCCTTCAGCGGGTAACGGCGGGCTGGGATAAGCCGCCGTTCGCCGGCTCGGTGGGCGGGTGGGGTGCCAGCCACGAAACGGTCGACCGCGGTTGCGAGCGGCGCACCCACATCGGCTGCAATTGTTCGGGCCGCAACGGCTGATCAAACAAAGCGATTTCGTCGAGACGGCCTTCCCAGTTCGATTCACCATCGCTGCGTCCCCCCCAAAACCAACTCGGCTCAAACATGGATTGCGGGCCTGTCCACGGGGTATCGATCTCGAGTTGCCCGTTGAGGAAAACCTGGACCCGCGACTGGTGGCAGACTAAAGCTACCTGATTCCATTGCCAACGTTCGATGGCGGTCTTGCCCTTTTCCAACGGTCCATCCCCCAACTGCAGCAGCAGCTTGCCAGGATGCTGATCCTGCCCTCCCAAGCCCAGGTGGATACCCGAGCGGCTGGTACCGAAGGCAAAATCGCGGGAGAACATCCAACCGCTGACCGCTCGGCCGTCCAGCGGCATCCCGTTCCAGAAAGAGAAGAGGGTGGTGAAGGTCGGTACGGCGGCGACCGGTTGGTAGATCAGACGACCGCCGGCGAAGTGCAGGCAGCGGTTGAGCGGCTGTCGACCGCAGAAGGCCTGACTGTCGTCACCTTCCAGGAAGAAAAGGGTGCCCGGTTCCAGGTTTGCTTGACGGTGATGGCCCGAGGCATCGCGGGCGAGCGGCGGGGCGAATTCGTCCAGTCGCCAGTAGGCAAACGGCCGAGCGGTCAGGATCGACTGGGCTTGGGGGCCGACCCCCGGCTCGTAGCGACGACGCGGTTGACCGGCGACCTCTTCCAGCAACTTCAAACTGGCGGCTACAATCCGCGGTTCAGCCGTCACCTCCAACCCTGCCGTGCGGGCCGCCCACGTGTTGTACCCCCCGAGGACATGCTGTTCAGGCGGTGGAATATAACCATCGCCGCCGTTGGCCAGTTCAATGACCATCGTCTGCGGCAACGGACTCTGCAGTTTCATCTTCAAGCCGGTTAGGGCATATGTTTCATTGGGGGTCGAGGCGATGGCGATATCGCCGATACGGATCGCCTGCAGCACAATCTCTGTCGACTGTAGTCGATGGAGGATGAGTTGTTCGCGGGCATAAACCTCGGTGTTGTCTTTGGGTGGACGATCGCCCATGGCCGCCACCAACTGCTCAGCCCAAGCCAACCGCTGCGCATCCGGAACCCGATAGCGCATCGGCAACCGCTGCTCGACCATCTTCAGTTCGGCTGTCGGCTGGAACTTCATCGTCCCATAGATCTTTTGCGCTATCGCGACCAGCCCGGCGGTATAGTCGTCGATCGTCGCCTCTTCCTTCGCTGGGGGCAGAAAATAGTCGCGTCGCCAGATATCGCCGCTACAACCATGCGACATCAACACCAACGGCGATTCGGCGGCCGGCCTCTCTTTCGCGAGGTACTTCTCCATGGCGTCGCAGTAGCGGCCGAAGTAGTCGGGACCGATCGCTCGATCGCCAAAATAATGCATCGAGAAGTTCGAAATCAGGGCCAAGGGCTGGCCACCTTCGCGGGCGCGGAAACCGATCATACACAGCTGCGGGTCTTCGGGGCCGGTTGGACCGATGGCGTTGTTCGGATCGCGAGCCGCATGCATATTAGCCCGGACCGTAGGATTGCCGAACGGATCCCTCTCGATGCGATCCGGCCGGCGGACCCAACGCCTAACAGCGGTGAAGTCGGCAGCCTCGCCGCTAGCCCAGCCAACTTCAGCCGGCTGCAGGTTCTTCTCGGCGGCGACGATCGCATCGGCCAGGCGCTGCCGCAGCAACGGCGCATAGTTCGGATCGGCCTCGGTGCCCAAGGCCCCCATCGAGGAGGGGGCGGTATGCGTATGCGTGGCCGAGATCAGGATCCGATCGGGGCGCAGCTGCGTGCGACTGGCAGCCAAACGCTTGGCCTCATCCAGCAGCTCCCTGGACATCATGCAACTGTCGACCACCACGATCGCCAGCCGCTCCCGATCATCATCCAACACGACCGCTCGAGCGTTGACCGTCATTTGGATATTTTCGGCGGAACGGGTCAGCATGCCACCGTTGATCAGTACCGGGAGTTGGGTGGGATTTACGTCTACCTTTGCCGTCCCCACCCGCAACTCTGCCGCCGGCGACCACGAGCTCACCCCAAGGACCATGGCTAGCCCCGCCAAGCTTGAGATAGCCTGGCGGACCGCTCGACCGGGCAGCGACCGGCAACTACCAAGGCGACGTGGCGGCAAGCAAATCATCCAAGCGCGCAGGAGGTGAGGCGCGAAAAACATAGGCTAGCTCCGTTCGGGTAGCGAGGCAGGGGAGGATGTGGCTTACTTCAAAGCCGCAGGCTTGAGGTGATGATAAAGCCAGTACGAGCGAAGGGAAAGCGAGCTGGCGATCAAAAGGATGACGACCGGGAGCCAACTCGACGGCAGGAACAGCCACAGGCTCGTACCGAAGGTCACCCATAACCACCATGGATGCAGTTGCGCAAAACGCACGCAAGCCGGCTTCCATCGCGATAGAAGCCGCCAGCTCCCTCCTGCCAAGATGACCCCCAACACCCCAAAAATCGCTTGACCGAGCAATAGCCAGCGACTTGCGCCGAGCCAGTCCCGCGACCGTTCCAGGAACGACTGGCGAGGCTTCGCCACCGCTTCGTCCGCCCGATAGACGAGCTCATGGACGGTCCACGTTGAGGAAGAGCCCCCGCCGTCGAACGCCATCTTCGAGAGCCGCCAAGCATCCCCCAGGAGCGTCGGCAGTTGGAAGCGATCGCAGAACAACTGGCGACTCTCGCCCAACGCCGCCAAATGCTCGGGGTCCGCGCTGGCCACGGCGCGAAACCAGACCTGCCGCGTCGCAGCCTGCCAATTTTCCCACCATTGGCTCCGTTCCCGCAGCGGGACTTCGGCGATCAGGCCCGTCGTCTGTTCGCAGATATTGAGCAGGGCACGGGCGGCTTCCGCGGCCGCGGAAGCCGGCACCCGCGGTTCCAGCCCAAAAGGGGCACGAGGCTTCGGCCAACCATAGACCAGACACTGTTCGGGGATAGCCTCCGCCAGCACTGGCCAGGAGGCCGCTGCCACCAACTGGTCGGTCGTCGCCTCCGTCACCCGGAAGTACACCTTCACGCATTGCGGCAGGGTCGCCGATTGCAGCGTTATCGAGACCTGTTGCAGATTCCCTCCGATCGGCTTGGTGACCGACTCCAACCGCTGGCTGGCGACGGTGCGTCCATCGCATTCGGCTACCAGTAACTCCCAACCTTCGGGAAAGAGAACCTCGACGGTCTTGTGGCCTCGCGGGATAAACCAGAACGCTGAGCTCACCTGTTCGCCATCGATGCCCGCCTTGAGGAAGGTGTGTTCCGCTAGACTCAGCGTAATCGCCAGTCGGCTCGAAGACAGGTTGCTTAAGCGGATGCGGGGACGGGAGGCTGTCGGTTCCAGAACCAACTGCTCTTTCAGCTCGCGAACGACCTCCTGGCCGCGCAGCTTAGGCACCTCCGGACGTTCGACCACCCGCGCTCCGGACCAACTCCACCTGGCATCCTGTCCGTCGATCTCCCTGGGCAGGATGATCCAGGATTGCCATTCGATGCGTCCCATCCAGCGAACATCGGGAACGGCGGTCGCGGAGTCGTTATCGGTAGTCGACAGCGGGAATAGGATCTCGAAGTCAAACGCTTGCTCCGCTTCGCGGAGGTCGGAGAAAACATAAATCAGCTGGCGACCGCTCTCCGACTGGCCATAAACGGTGAATCGATGCGAGCACTCCAAACTGGCCAGCAGGCCTTCGGGGATCTCGAGCAGCACGCCGTCGATGGGATGTGCGGCCGCCTCGATCCGGCCCTGGACTTGATATTCCCACTGGGCAAAATTCCGCCGCATCGTGGCGACCGCCAAGCCGCGCCGCGGTGTGTTATCAGGTTGGTGAAGGTACTGTGGCCAGCTCCACCGGCCAGGATAAGGAACGGCCGTCGTTTCGCCGGTCGCCGCCGACGAGGGAGCCTCCGCTGCGGACGGGCGACGCAGGATGGCCCCCCAGGCCAGGACCTGCCTGTCGAGCTTGGACTGATCCAGCCCGATGATACTCCGCGGCAAAGAATCGAGTCGTTCGACCGCGGGCGAATTCAGGTTCCGCCAGGCGATGTTTTCCTCGAGGCTGCGATAAACCAGGACCTGCTGCTGCCGCAAGTCATGCCCGAGGAGTCGTGGGATCGGCAAGTCGGCCCACTCTTCCGGATCGTAAGGCTGTGTCAGTTCGACGGTCACACTTTTGATCGAACGGTCGGGCTGTGGAAAAACCTGCAGTCGCGGTGCTTGTCCCTCGACCAGGCTGATGGTGAAAGGCACATCCGTATCATTGACCCGAACCCGAACATCGCGATGACCATCCGGCAACTGGAAATCGACGGTCGAACCCGCCGGAAAAGGATTCTCAAGTCGAAAATGGGTCGAACTGAGCAGATGATTGGCCTCGAAGAGAAGGCTGGTATCCGCCTGAATCAACGTCGAAGCCGGTTCGGTAGATCTCCTCAAGTAGGGAGCCCCCTCGCGGGTCGTCCGGCGATAGGAAAGCCGGGTAGCTCCGCGCTCGGGCACCCAGCCAAAATCGGCCATCGAATCCGCGACCACCCATGAGTCCATCCCCTCCAGTTTCCAACGCGCATCCTCGGTACACAAACTATCGACGGTGACTTCATCCCACTGCACCATCGGTATCTCGATCCACGGAAGGTTGACCAAGGAAGACCGTGGCTCGCTGATGGTCCAATACATCTCCAAACGACGTGGGGCCGAAGCGTCGCTATTCATCGCGGGCTGCCAACGCAACCGGTAGCGGCGACGACCGTTACTCCCCGCCTCGCTCGACTCGGTGACCAAGGCTGCTCCCCAGGTATTCCCCAGCGGTTGCCAAGCTGCATCGCACTCGAGCTCCAACCGTTCGCCACCCATCGGCAACTCGTCCAGTTCGACGCGGGTTTTCGCGATCAGCTGCCGGGAGATCATGGCGAGTTCGGTGTGCAAGCTGCCTTCCAGGGGGACCAAGCGACTCTCGCGATCCACCGGCCGCCAGCTGATCTCGAGGCGGGTTTGTGGCCCGGGCTGGATGAGATACCGGCCACTTCCCAACGTCGTGAATCGTCCGATGGCATTGCTCTCGACTTCCATGGCTGATTCGAATTCGGCCATGACAACCGATTGCGGGACCGGCAGGATATCCCATTGCATGCGATCGCGACCCGACAGATCGCGTCGGATCGTCGGCTGTATCCGCATCTCGATGGCGGTCACCCCCAGCTTGAAGGGATTCCACTGCAATTCGCCATCATTCCATTTCCAGCGGCTCCCCAGCGGCATTTCGCTACCATCGACCCGCATGGAAACAATCGTGCCCTGGTCCGCCCGCAGTGGAATCACCAACGGTCGGCTAAGGTCTTGGATATCGACTACAAAGCGCAGCCGAAGATCGGCCGGCGGAGCCACGGCTTTGGGCGGGGAGGCCGGAAGAGACAAGTCATAACGGGCGGTGATGACCTGATTACCCCGTGCCGGCACTTCCCTCGCCCCGTAGAGTTGCTGAAGCATCCCCTGGGGAACGTAAGCGACCCGCGAGCTGGCTTGTCCGTCTTCGTCGACCGGTACCACCAGATAGAACCAGCGATCCTGGGGAGCCGCCGAGAAAGAGGCGGCCGAAGACGATGCTTGGTCAGCCCGCCCCTGCGTCCACCATCCGGCCCAGGCGAGCAACAGCATCCAAAGAATCGAAACGCTGCGCGTTGCGGCCTGGGTCGGTGCTAGACCGACCTCGCGCCGTGTCATCAAACCGATGAGCGAGGGACCGATGGCTTGCCCCTGCGACAAATCAGAGCCAGGCCTGAGGACATAGAAACAGGCGTCAAACATTTTTATCAAGCAGGCGAACAACCAGCCGACAGCTGCAGCCTGCACCCATGCCACCCACTCCGGGTTCGCCATCCCCAAAACCCCCAGCATCATCAACCATCCGGCCGGTAATAGCTCGCTGCGCCAGACACTGAGGCACAAGCCGACCGCGAAAGCGCAAAAAACGACAAGCCATTTCTCAGCTCGCCCCGCATCGCTCATGACCAACTTCAACGGTTGGCTCGTCGGTTCCGTCGACTCCCAGGCTAAATGCAAACTCGCGCTCCAGCTGTCGCGCGACGGCATTGAATCATCCAAGGTCACCGATGAAAGGCTGGCCGCCGACTGATCGTGCCAGAGGCTCGCCCACCATCGCGAGGGAAGCCAACGGTCGATCGCCCAAGACGCAGCTGTCGCCTTGAGCGCGATGGCCGACCCGGCGTCGACCGCCATGCCTTCGGGAAGCCAGAGCTGGTAGCGGTGATCGACCAGTGGCGATCCCGTACGCCACCCTGGCCAAGGTAAGGGTTGGCGATGATGGAGTTCCGGCCGCGGACCATCCATGGTGATCTCGATCGGTAAAACCGCAGCCGTCGTCAGGCCTTGTGGCAGATGCAGTTCCCAAGCCCCCGCCGAAGAAGGGTTGGCGGTGACGGTCAGTTCCTGACCGGCAGCTTGCGCTTGGCGGATGGTCCAAGCCGTCGGCAGCTCGATGTGCAGCCGATCATGGGCCGCCGGATGGAGGTCAGCGGTGAAACGCAGTGCCATCCCCCCTTGCGAAAAAACCAGCAGGCGGGAAACCGCTCCCGAGAACCAGGCTGGCGGAAGGTGGGGGGCCGCCAAAGGACCGATGGCGATTTTGGATACTTGTGTCGGCTCATAACGATACTGCCAACCTCGAGAGGTCTGCTGATCGATCCATTCGCCAGCCGGGGTCAGGGGAGTATCTTCACTCCAACCGAGGATCGTCAATTGTCCATCCAACAAGAGGCTAGCATCCTGCTGGGCCGCCTCCGGCAAGGACAGTAAAGGGACCATCACCTGGTCGGCAGCAGCATCCGCCGTCGCTCCCCATGGCAGCTCCAACCAACCTTCGATAACAAAGGTTTCCGCCATCGGTTTTCTCAAATCCAATCGCCACGAAGCGCGACCATCGGAGACAGGCTTCGACGCGGTCGACTCCCGCGAGGGGAGCCGCCGGGAATCGATCGGCAACCATTCCGTGGAACCATCGCCATCGTCGACCAACTGCCGCCAGCGTATCGCTTGATCGATCACCGCCGCCGTATCCAGCAACATCGAGGTTACCGAACCGGCCAAAGGCGTACAACGGAGACGGTAAGTCAGCCCGACCCGCCTCCCCTCAGGGCTGACCCGGGTCTCCAACTGCGTCGAATAAGGGGAGGACTGACGAATAAATGTCAACTCAGGCAACACCCCGAGATCAGGCTGGACGATCCACGACTCGCGGACGCGCGGCAGTCGATTCCGCTGCGACTCGGGGATGACGGCTGCCTCGAGACGGCCAGCGACCAACTCTGTCGTCGGTTCTAACTTGTAACGCCCGGCAGCTTCGATCCAACAGAACTCCTGCGTTTCCCAAGCCTCCAAAAGCAAAGGAGTCCTTCCGCGAAACCGGAGGGTTTGCGCGGTTTTCGGATCGCCGCCCGCCGACCAGGCATAGCGGGTTTGAATCTCGATCGTCGAAGCGAGATTGGCCGGTAGCGGAGGATTGAATTGAAGTTCGTAGACATCAGCCCCTTCCTCCGGTAACGCAATCGATTGCACCTTCGAACGGCGATCGGATACCTGGATCGACTCGAGTCCCCAACCTGGATTCAACC
>JBILTQ010000018.1:0-27958 GCA_044371435.1 Pirellulaceae bacterium
CGAAACCGATCCGAAGAATCGCTGGCAAAACCAAGTAAAAGGAGACGATCTAACGCTGCTTGGCTAGCCGGCCGACGGAGGGTCAGAAACCAGACAAGCTGAGCGGAAAAGGTTGGGAATAACGACCTGGAGAGGCACTAAACCCAATTTTTTTATACTAATTGCGACCCTTTCGATTTCAACGAAAGAAGCCGTTGAAAGTCCGCTTCCTACGTACCCAAATGGCTATTTCTCAACTACTTACCGTCGATCGTCGGGCGGGTAGCTGACAAAATCGTTACAACCGGCGCAGGTTGATCCGACCGATTTGGAGGGCGAGCTGGTCGAGAAAGTTCCAGGATTTGCCGGGATTGGCACGGAAGCCGTCACCCGGGAGGGGCAAGAGTCCGCCTGTTTTCCCCGTCCGCCTGGGGGAATCGGTGCTACCTTCACCTTTTTCGTTTGGACCAGGCGGGATAGGATTGAGCCCAGAGGGGAGCGACAGAAGTTCCTGGTCCCCCCGTTTGTTTCTCGTTTCTGAATCCGGCCCGGACATGTTTGAATCGCTATCCGAAGGACTGCAATCCGCCTTTAAGTCGTTGCGTGGCAAGGGGAAGCTGACCGAAGCCAACATGCGCGACGGCCTCAAGATGGTCGAGACTTCGTTGCTGGACGCAGACGTAAGCATCCAAGTAGTCCACGAGTTCATGGAGCAAGTAACCGCTGCTGCCCTCGGCCGGCGGGTTCTGCTTTCGCTGAAGCCCCATGAGGAATTGATCCGGATCGTCTACGAAGAACTGGTGAAGTTGCTCGGCCCGGTCGACAACACCCTGGTTTTGGAGAAGGGCAAGATCAAGACCATCATGCTCTGCGGTTTGCAGGGGGCAGGGAAAACGACGACCTGCGGCAAGCTAGCCCAGCTGATCAAGGAGCAGAAGGCCAAGCCGTTCCTGGTAGCGGCGGACCTGCAACGACCGGCGGCGATCGAGCAACTGCACGTGATCGGCCGCCAGATCGGGGTCGAGGTCTATTCGCAAACCGGCCAAGCCGATCCGGTAGCCGTTTGCCGTCAGGGGATTGAAGCCGCCAGGGGAGCCGGAGCCAATGTCGTGATCCTCGATACGGCGGGACGCTTGGCTATCGATCAGGAATTGATGGAGCAGTTGCAGGATATCGACCGGGAGGTTCGGCCGGATCAAGTGCTGTTAGTCGTGGACGGGATGACCGGTCAGGATGCCGTCAACAGCGCCGGGGCCTTCAACGAGGCGCTGGAATTGGATGGCGTCATTATGACCAAACTGGATGGTGATGCTCGCGGTGGAGCCTTGCTGAGTGTTAAGGCGGTGACCGACGTACCGATCAAGTTTCTCGGGACCGGTGAGCATTTGGATGCCCTGGAGCCTTTCCGGCCTGAGGGGATGGCCAGCCGGATCCTCCAGATGGGCGATATCCTTGAAGTCGCTCGGGAAGCTCATCGGCTGGTCGATGAAAAGGAGCGGCTGGACCTCGAGGAGCGGATGCGAAAAGGCCAGTTTGGTCTTACCGAGTTTCGATCCATCATGGAAAAATTTCGCAAGCCAGGGCTGATGCAGAAGATGCTTGGCCTGATGCCAGGTATGGGTGAGATCAACAAACTAATGTCCGGCGCTGATAGCGAGAAGGAAATGCGGCGGGTATCCGGGATCATTGATTCGATGACCCCGGCCGAACGCAGTAATCCGAAGCTGATCGACAATCAAAGGCGGATGCGGATTGCAGCTGGAGCGGGAGTGGCTGCCTCCCAGGTGAACGACCTGGTGAAGCAGTTCGACATGCTGGCTCCCTTGATGCAGATGGCTGCCGGTGGAAACATGCGGGATCGGATGTCGATGATGCAGCAGATGCAGCAGATGATGGCCGCCAATCCGATGAATCCGATGATGGGGATGAAGGTCAAGCAAGGGACTGGTAAGCGGCTGACCCCGAAAGAACGCGAGAAATTACTCAAGGAACGGGAAAAAGCCTTGCGCAAAGCCAAACGCAAGGATAAATAGCATTTGGCAGTCATGGCCAGAAAGCTCGCTGGTTCCTGATGATCCGATCCTGGATCCTCCGTTCCCAGTCGCGATGTCCGGGATGGTCGGAGTAGTAGATGGCGGAGGGATTGATTCCCTGCTGCCGCATGGCCTCAATCTGCTCTTGGATCAGCGGCAGCTCACCTAGGGAGGGTAAAACGGCTAACCATCCGACGACGAGACCGAGGATGGCCAGGGCGAAGCATAGAAGCTTTGGCCAACAAGTGGTTCGATCGCTGCTCGTCATCGCTGGAGGGCTTGTGTCGCTTCGCGGAACAGGTAACCGAATACCAGGTACGCCATGGCTAACGACAGCGTCAGGTTTAGGGCCTGACCCACCAGGTAGAGGACCACCGGTTTGCCGCTGCGGAGCATGCCCAGGTATTGACGGAAGTTGCTGTCCAAACCAATGGCTACGAAAGCTAGGCAGAAAAACCATGCCCGCAAATGCTTGGTGGATCCGTCGACCACCGCGCTGATCAGGCTACTGCCGAGCACACCCGAGCTTTGCAGCCAGGAACAGGCAAGCGAAGTCAGGAGAAAGCCCAAGGCGAATTTGGGAAACCGGCGCCAAATCTCGTACCAACCGATGGCGGTCGGTCGTGGCTGGCCAGCGGTATCTTTCGCTTCGACAAAAGTCGCCCAGTAGGCCGCGATTGCAAAGGCAAAGACCCCGATCAGAATGTTCTGGATCATCTTGATCGTCGTGGCTACTTCCGTTGCAGCAGGGCTCTTGAGCAACTCACTGGCTGCGGCTACGGCGCCTGTGGAATCGATGGTACCTCCCAACCAGGCGCCGGCAATCACATCGTTCATACCAACGGCCTGGATCCCCAACGGCATCACGACCATCATGACAACGGTAAAAACCAGCGAGAGGGCGATGGCAAGCGATAGCTCCTCTTTTTTCGCTCGACAAGCAGCAGCCGTGGCGATGGCTGCTGACACCCCACACACCGACATGTCGGCCGAAATAACCATGTTGAGCGCACGCGATTCCATTTTCAAAACGCGCTGACCGAAGATGTAGGTGGCCACCAGGACGATCGGCGTCACCGTCCATGAGACGAGCATCCCCGGGATCCCTAACATCAGCAGCTTGCCGAAGAGGACTTCGGCACCAAGAAGTACCAGTCCGGTCTTGACGTACAGTTCCGGACTCACCGCCGGCCGTAACCAATGGGGAACGCCGATGGTATTGGAGACGATCAAGCCTAGCAGTAACGCCCAGAGCGGATATTCCAGGTTGGCATACTTGATGGTTGCCTGGGAAGACATCGCCAAAGCGATCGTGGCCAGCAGGAATAGTCCGACGAAGGCGGGAAGGTAGGTCTGCGGTGACTGCCCTCGCCACCAGTGCCCTGCCGCCAGTAATATGGCCAAGACGGTTCCGGTCACCAGCCAACTCCTCCACAACCAATCACCCTGTTTGCTCTGGAAGGCAGTCCAGGGTGTTCGACTCCAATCGCTGGCCTTAAACCACCAGTCCTTGAAGGGGATCGGCCCCAGCTGGGCTTCGATTTTTTTTATCCGTTCTACCCTTTCCGCGGCGATCTCAACCGCTTCCTGGTCGCTGGCGGTAGCTTGGCTTCGACGCAGTTGCTCATGCTCAGCGACCAGTTCTTTGATGGCTGCTGGGCGATAGCTGAAGGTGGCCAGGAGGATCACCCCCAGGCAGGTCCAGGCGAGAAAGATGGCCACGGCGTCTTCCGAATACCAGAAACTCGTTGCCGACGCAGCTTTCGGGGAATCGTTCATGACAGGACCAGCGGGAGGCAGGAGGTAAAGGAGGGATCATCGCAGCCGCTCAATCACCGCATCACCCAACCGCCATCCACATTGAGCGATTGGCCGGTGATGTTAGCGGCCCGAGGGCTGGCCAGGAAAACGATCAGGTTAGCGATGTCCTCGGCCGTTTGCCACCGACCCAACGGTGTCCATCGCTCGATTTTTTCCTGTGCCCAAGCCTCATAACTTCGACGTTGCTCCAGCGGCTGGCGATCGTTCCACGCCCGCCAGACTCGGCGATTGAGGTCGGTCTGCACCATACCGGGATGAACGATGTTGACCCGTACCCCGTCGGCCGCCAGATCCTTGGCCAGGCACTGGGCAAAATTGATATTCGCCGCCTTGGAAGCGCTATACGGCGGATCGGTCTGCGAGCCGATTTGGCCGGCGACCGACCCCACCAGCGTGATCGTTCCGGAACGCTGGGATTGAAGGAGGGGAGCCAGGCAATGGGCGGTATAAGTCAGACCCATGATGTTGACTTCTAGGACCTGTCGCCAATCATCAGCGTCAAGATTGGTGAACGGGAAGCCGAACTTTCCTGAGCCAACGGCCGCGGCATGGATCCAATGGTCGATCCGCCCGAAACGCTGGAGCGTTGCCTGACATGCCTGCGAAAGTAACTCACGATCGGTGACATCCACGCGAAAATCAGCCCAACGCTCGGGGTTGATGCTGGAAGCTTCTCCTTGCGCTGCCTCGCCTACGGCTAACCGATCCCAGATGGCTACCTTGGCACCTTCGGCATGGAACAGTTGGGCTGTCGCCAAGCCAATTCCCTGAGCACCGCCGACAACCACTGCGACTTGATCCTCTAAATCGAGTTTCATACGAAGTAAGTTCTAAAAAAATAGTAGCAAGATAGTCCGACACCAATAGTGATGACGGCATAACGAACCAGGTTGCGATTGAGCCGGCGCGCCACCACCGCGCCGACAAAGCCACCGAGGACGGAGGATACCATCATCGGTATGGCTAAACGCCAGTCGACTTTATCGAACAAGATGAAAACGACGACCGCCACCCCATTGATGATACCGGCCAACAGACTCTTCAAACTGTTCATGTGATGGATGTCGCTGATTCCCATCAAGGCCAAGGTGCTGAGCATCAGGATGCCGATCCCGGCACCGAAGTATCCCCCGTAAAGAGCGATCAGGAACTGAAAGACCAGGATCCCCAACAAGCCACTTCCCGCTGGCCGAGGGGTGGCCGTGGCCTCGAGCTTATCGGCTTCCGTCGGCTTTCCTGGTTTGAGCCAGCGGGCCAGCCACGGCTGAAGCAAGAAGAGGACCGTAGCCAGGAAGATCAGCCAAGGGATCAAGTGTTGGAATTCTTCAGGATCACGCCGCGCGACCAACCAGGTTCCCAGACCACTCCCGAGGATGGAGGGGATCAGCAAGGGAAGGATCCAGCCTTTCATCGACGCCAATTCGCGGCGGTAACCCCAAGCCGAAGCGATGGAACCGGGGCAGACCGTAATCGTACTGGTACCGTTGGCGATCACCGCCGCCGCTGCCGAAGGGCCGAGCACCCAAAGCAAGCTTGGGAAAGTCAACAACGTCCCGCCACCTGCGACAGCATTCACCATGCCGGCCAGCAAGGCCGCCCCGCAAAGGAGCAGGTATTCAAAGGCTGTCGGCCAGGCGAGGACGGCGATCATGACGGCTAGGCGATTGGTAGGGACAGGTTGAAGACGACGATCATCATGACGCAGCCTGTCCGCGTTGTCAGCCGCAAAGTTAAGGCTTGGAAGGGGCATCGCTAGGCGAATGCTCAGCCAGAAAGCTGGCAGGAACACCCAGTCACGATGGGCGTCGCCTTTTTTTCGAGGGGCGGCCGCCCGCTGCCGGGTTAGCCGGCGATCGTTTTCGGGAATAACGTGAAACAGCTCTCCCACCCGTGGCCGGACGGTCGTTCAGCGGCCGGGGGGGATTTCCCTTGGAGGGCTCGAAGGAGTTACGGGAATCGCAGGTCACGTAGAGCTTGCGGCGTGTCAGGTCGACGCGTTCGATCCGCACCTGCAGGCTATCCCCGAGCCGAAAGCGATTTCCCCCGCGGAAGCCTTCGAGCGTATGCGTCTCGCGATCAAATCGGTATCGGTCCGATGGTAGACTCTCCAGCGGGATGGTGCCATCCACCGGGATTTCCTGAATGCGTACGGAAAGTTCATCGGATTTCACAGCGGCGATCACCCCGTGGTAGAGTTCGCCGATGTGTCGACTCATGAAATGCAAGAGCTTCACCCGCACTAACTCTCGTTCTGCGTTTTCCGCATTGACTTCCAGATCGCTGCAGCGTTGCCCAAGGTAGGTGAGGAAAGGGATAGGTTCGACCGGATTCTTGCCTTCGATAATCTTCTGAAGGGTGCGGTGCACCGTTAAATCCGGATAGCGGCGAATGGGGCTGGTGAAATGGCAGTAGTGGGTCATATCCAAAGCATAATGGCGCTCGTTTTGCGGCTGATAGACAGCTTTGGACATACTCTTGAGGATGGCATAGTTGACCGCCTGTTCGGTCGGCTCTCCGCGCACTGCGCTGACGACTCTTTGAATCTCAAACCGGTCCTGCAAGTCGTTGCACGGGATGCCTAGGCCCCGGACAAAATCGTAAAGCCTTCGCAGTTTGAGTCGCTGCGGCGGGGCATGGGCCCGCCGGAGGAAAGGGATTTGCCGCTCGTCGAGGTACCGAGCTACCGCCTGGTTGGCTGCGAGCATCAGTTCCTCGATCATTTGGTGGCTGACGGTATGGTGAACCAGGTGCGCTCCTTTGACTTTCCCGCTCTTGTCGAGATCGATTTTTACTTCCGGCAGCGTGAGTTCGATCGAGCCCGCCTGCAGGCGTCGTTGACGCAGGCACATGGCTAATTCGTGCATGTCGCCCAGCAAAGTGAAGATCGCCGGGCTCAATCGCTCGCGCCAGACCTCGCGCTGCTCGAGGAACTGATCGACCTGTTCGTAGTTCAGTCGCTTGGCATTGCGGATCACCGAGTTGAAAATTTCGGTATGAACGACTGTCCCGGTCGCTGTCATTTCGAGCAGGACGGTCTTGGCCAGGCGAACACGATCCGGTTGCAAACTGGCCAGATGGTTGCTGATGATTTCCGGCAGCATCGGGATCACTTTGTCCGGTAAGTAGACACTCGTCCCGCGTTTCTGCGCCTCCTGATCCAAAGGGGATCCAGCCGGCACGAAATGGGAGACATCGGCGATATGCACCTGGAGTTCCCAGTGGCCGGCCTCGTTCCTGGTCAATGAAATTGCATCGTCGAAATCTCGGGCATCGGCGGGATCGATGGTCAGCGTTGGTACGTCGGTCAGGTCGCGACGACTCGGATCCAAGGCCTCGGAATAGTGGTCGGCTTGCTGTCTGGCTTGCTCGAGCACGGCTTCCGGAAATTCCTCGACCAATCCGAATTGATGCATGACCGCTAGCGTATCGACAGCCGGGTTGCGATTGGTACCGAGGACCTGCAAAATCACCGCCTCTCCGGCGTGGAAGCGGTCGGGATAACGGACCATTTCGACAATGACTTTGTCGTTCTCTTGGACTGGCAGGCCACGAACATCGCCGACACTGACTGGCCGTTCATCGTCGACGCCATCCAGCCAAACCACCGAGAGGCGATCGACCAGGCGGTAGGTTCCCACGAATTGCCGCCTGGCTCGCTGCAAGATCTCCTCTACCAGGCCTTCCTGACGGTCGCTCGACAAGGGCTTGACCAAGCGGATTGCCACGCGATCTCCATCCATCGCGGAAGCTGTCGCCTTGGCGGGAATAAACACTTCGGCAGCGACCACCTCGGCGGTTGGGTTATCCAGCCTCACGAAACCATAGCCTTGGCTGGTTGCTCGAAAGACCCCCTGCTGCACTTCGGAGCCTCGCAACCGTGGTCCAGCCTCGGGACGGCTGGCGACCAATTGATCGGTGCGTAGGACCAGGTGATTCGAGGCGAAGGCGAGTTGCCCTTGGAGAACGAGCCGTTTGATCACCCGGCGTAAGGTGGCATATTCTTCCGGTGACAACTTGAGCAAGCGGTGTATTTTTTTCGGCTTGGAAGGCCGATAACTCTCGCTGTAGACAAACTCGAGCAAGCGCTTTTCGAGGGTCAGCTCGGCATCGGAATGTGGTTTCATATGCCATTAGGATACTTGCCGGGCCGGGCCTGCGATATAGCCGCCGAGCCACGAATTAACAATCGCTCTCTTATGGAGATCGGGAAGCATCGATTACAATCGGGAAATTCGCGAGCGTGAAGCCTGTGATCGGTTGAACCGATGACCCACCTTGGAGTTTGTAATCTGCATGTCGAAGCCACCTGCCTGGAAGACGGAAAACCGCCCGCCTCGCGTTTTGCTGGTCGATGATGATCGGGAAATCATCGAGGCCGTGCGCTATGCGATGGAGAGCGAGGGCTACGAGATTCATGTTGCCCATGACGGGAATCAGGGAATTGCCATGGCCGAGAATGTCCATCCCGACCTGCTGGTGGTCGATATGATGATGCCGCGGCGCAGCGGTTTTCTCGTCCTGGAGCAACTTAGCCGAAGTTATCCCAAGGCCTTGCCGGCGATTATGATGACTGCCAATGAGGGGGAGCGTCATCGGAATTACGCCAAATTGCTTGGCGCTAGCGATTACATCCTCAAGCCGTTTGCCATGGATCAACTGCTGGGGGCAGCTCGACGCGTCCTCAACGAGCCGCTTCCGGATCTCACCCAATAGATCGGAGAGGTGGTATGGACAATCTATTGAGGTCCGCTCGATTTATTCTCGGCTTGGGGGCACTGCTAGCGGCTATCGGCGTAGGTATCGGAGCTCTGGGATCGCATGCCCTCCCGGGTTACTTGCAATCGCAAGGCTTCGATGAAGCGAAAGTTCAAAAGCGACTAGAGCAGTGCGAAACGGCGGTGCGTTATCAGCTGTACCACGCTTTGGCGATCGTCGGCTTTGGGCTTTCCGGGCTGCGGTGGCGCGGTTCATGCCCGGCCGCCTGGTGGATGGTACTTGGAATAACCCTGTTTTCCGGGGGGATTTACGGCATCGTATTCGCCGAGGCGCCTACCCACGGCCTCGTCCCCTTCGGCGGCATTTCCTTCATCCTGGGGTGGCTGGCCTTGGCTGCGGGCGCTTCGCTTGGTCCCCAGCCGTCATCGAAACAAGCAGCATAAAAGAATTAAACGGAAGGCCGGTAGGCTAGCCGCGGCTCGGCGTCGAAGATGGAGCGGTGGGTGGGTTGGTCGAGGTGGCCAATCGGCCGCAGGGACTGCTTTCTCGAGAGGGCTCTAAGCCAGTCGGATTCGAAGGACTTGGCGGAAATCGATTCGACCTTGGGCTGAAGATGAATTAAAGTTCTCAAAGAAAGTTGGCTGCGTCCAAGCTGCTCAAAGGTTTTTTGCTCGAACTGTGACCCTTTGCACCTGTTGACAACGATGACCGCAAAATCGCTCGCCGGAATCTTTACCCCCAATATCAGTCCCACCGACGCGGCGGGACGTATCGATGAAGACGTCTTGCGCGGTTATATCGACTGGCTCATCGAACGCGGGGTAGATGGTTTGTATCCCAACGGGAGCACCGGTGAATTTGTTCGGTTTACTCCGGAAGAGCGTCGACGAATCATCGAGGTGGTGGTCGATCAAACCCGCGGTCGGGTTCCGATCCTGGCTGGCGCCGCGGAGGCCAATGTTGAGGAAACCATTCGGGCGTGCGATACCTATGGTCAGCTGGGGGTACGCGCCGTGGCGATCGTGGCGCCGTACTATTATCGCTTGGCCCCCGAGGGTGTTTACGCGTATTTCAAAGAGATCGCTGACAATGTGGACGTCGATGTCACCCTCTACAATATCCCCTTGTTCGCCTCACCCATCGATGTCCCGACCGTCCGCCGCCTGGCTCTGGAGTGCCCCAGGATTGTCGGGATCAAAGATAGTTCCGGCGACCTGCCGCACATGATGCGGATGATCGCCGAGGTCCGGCCGCAGCGGAGCGATTTCTTTTTTCTTACCGGCTGGGATGCGGCCCTGGTGCCGATGCTGATGGTCGGCTGCAATGGCGGAACCAACGCTACCAGTGGAGTTGTCCCCGAACTGACCAAGGCCATCTATCAAGCGGCGAATGCCGGTCAGTGGGAGCGAGCCATGCAGCTGCAATACCGCCTCCTGCCGCTTTTCGATGCCATGATCTCGGTGACCGAGTTTCCCGAGGGCTTCCGTCGCGGGGCCAAGATTCGCGGCTGGGATCTCGGGAAGTCGCGGCAGCCGCTTTCGGATTTGCAATGGTCGGCCGCTGAGAAAGCCCAGCGTCGACTCGAGGAACTGCTGGCCAGCTTTAACCTCGAACCGGCCAGGGCGGCTTCGGCCGCCACGCCCTTGGCACTGCCCGACGACGGCGTCATCGATCGGATTGTTCGTGAGGTCCTGTCGCAACTAACCGCCGGCAACCAGAAGTTTGCTTGACACTGCCCAGGGGTCGATTTAGTATCCAAGGTACAGCTAAAGCGTTGTCGATGCAAAACTTAAGGCGTTGACCAGCCGTCGATCACCCAACTTTCTTGTCGCCCTACCCTCAGATGCTCCCATGGAATTAACGGGTATTCTCTTCCTGGTAGTGGTGTTGGTCATCTTCATCCTGTTCATCGTCGCGGCGGTGAAATCTTTCGCCGGTTGGGGTGTTTGGTATACGGTCGTACTGGTCTTTCTTTTCCTCTCCAGCCTGGGTTTTCTTTATGCTGCAGCCGGGGTGGCCGATCGGCGTATCCGTTGGGTAAGGATCCATGACAAGCTTCGAGAGCAGTTGGCTGAACTCAAGGAACAGGCCGAACTTCTGAAATTCGGCGATATCAATCAGACCAAGCCTAGTCTCGACAACCTGCTCGGTTTAGCCAATGAATTGAGTCGCAATACCTTGGAGCGCGGCCGGGTTTGGCGAAATGCAAACCTGACCGACTTCAAGCCAGACTCCGTCAAGTTGTCGCTGGCACCCAAACCGCCGGCAGCGGACGTACCAGCCGACGTCCCCGCCCCGCCGGCGGCTGAAGTCAATGGTGACCTGCCGGTGGAGGCCTTGGTGTACGCTTTCGGAGAAGCCGATGTTGGAGGCAAGATTGTTCCCAAGGTTTATCTAGGTGAATATTTTGTTGCCGAGAGCCAAGGCGGGACCGCTACCCTGAGGCCGGTCGCTCCGTTGCTTCCCGGACAACTGCAAGCGATCAAGTCGGGTTTGGCGTCGAATTGGACCGTATTCGAATTGATGCCGTTGGATTCGCATGAAGCCTACGCTGAGCCCCTTTCCGAGCGAACTGCGGATGAGCTGTTTGGACGTATGGATCCTCAGGTCCTTTCCGATCTATTCCAGATTCCCTTGGATCTGCTGGATCGTGATCCTAGTCAATTAACCCCTGAGGAATCACTCAAGTACCGTCTCTTACGTGGCTACGTGCTCGATGGCAGTCGGGCTCCTGAGAATGAAGCCCAAGAGAATGTCTGGTTGCGGGTCGAGTTTCTGGCGGAACATACGGTGGATGTCGATGACACCAAATCGGAACGCAAAGCTACCGATGGCGGTTACTTCGATTTCAGCGGCCGCGCCGTCGATTCACGCCTAAAACGCAAGGATGGAAAGGGGGAAGTGGTTTTTGCCAAGGGCCAACAGGCGGTCATCGCGGCCAAACCTGCCAAGGCGCTCATCGATCAAAATATCGCCAAACTCATCGATCCTATCTTTGTCCGCCCCATCCATGATTACACCTTGGGTTTTAAAGAGAAGCGGGAGCAGATTTTGCAGGCCGAACAGGACGTTGCCATGGTGACACGGGCGATTGACCAGACAAAGGCCACCAATGCCCGCTTACAAGAACAGGTCGTTTTTCGTCAGACAGAACGGCAACTGCTGGATAAGGATAAAGGGCAATATGATAAAGAGTTGGCCGTGATCAACCAGGAAGCCAACAGGGTTGCGCAGGCAGTTCAGGAGATGAAAACCGAACTCAGCCGACTATACCGCGCCTCCCAACAACACTACGAGCGTCTGGTACGGACACAACAGGCCCTTTCGCAACTGGCTGTCCCCTGAACACGCCGGCAGGGGCGAGGGCAGGTGTCGGAACTGGCCTGCCAGTCGCCCTGGTCGTCAGGCGTCCCGGGACGTATCGCCAGTCGCGGGTAAGAAACCAGGGCGTAGCTTCGAGCGGGAGCTTTTGAAATTGCCCAAGGGGCCGGGTAAAGCTAGCAAAAAGACGTTTTCCTCGGGTTTTCCCAACCCGAAGCGTCAGCGAGGGACTCCATCACCCTACGATCCTACAGGCAGCGAGGATGCCGACATTCCAGGCTAGCTCGCTTCGACGCTTGTGGACTCTACTGCCAGCGGGCTACTCGCCGATCGGTAGCTCTCGGGCAACGCTACACGCCATGGGCGGCGGACTGGATCCCTCGCTGACGCTTCGGGTTGGGATGGAGTGGGGACTGGTTGCATTAGCAATCCCAACCCGAAGCGTCAGCGAGGGACACAGGACACACGGCGTCATCGGCGAGGTAACTCCATCCCTCACCGACACCCTTTGAAGTTGCGATTTCTAAGTGTTTCGGAATCTCAATTCGCGTGATTGCAAGATTTTTCGCCTTCGCGCTCTTCTCCAACTCGTGATCGCCTTCGAAGGAACCGAATCGATGACGAGCACCATGCCATGGAGCACTGGCGTGCGAGAAAGCCAAAAAGTGCAACTCTAGAAACGGGAGCCAAGGTCTACGGACGAATGGAGCGGCAACGGGGCAAGGGTTGCGGTCGCTCACCAACCATCCCGTCGCCGGATAGCCGACTCCATCGGGTAGACGTTGCTCGAGGGTAACCGCCCCTGCCAAAAACGTGGTTCCAGGGATCGCCCCATGCCCGGCGTCAGTGGAGACGGGAGTTCCCTGCCGCTCCTCGGGGTCGGGCTGTAGTAGCCAGGCTCACAGGTGGAGCGATCCAGGAAGGGTGGAGCGTAGGTGGGCGAGGCAGGAATGATGGGTCGGTTGCTGAAAAAGGGTATCGGGCTGGGAGGGTAATCCGGTCCCGACCAAGGCGAAGGGGAGGGCCAAGCCATGGGGACCGAACACTTTGAGAGGTCTCGGATCAAAGCCTCCAGGCGATCATCGACACGGCGGAGATGACTGCGGACGCCATCATCGAGGTGGATACGGTATTCACAGGCTACACGGCGGCAAAGCTCCTGCTGCTGTAGGCTGACATGTTCGAGATCTGCCTGCAGATGATGGAAATCGGCACCGTACTTGATCAAATCGCGCAGGTGGGACGCCGACTCGTCTAACTGGCAGGACCCCACCGCGGCGAGCGAGCCCGGGTAGAGTCGCGACAGGCGATTTCGTAGGTCCTCGGTCGCATCCTGAAGTTCGACCGCTTCTCCAATAGCTCGGGACCATGGGTTGGTCGCTGACAGCGCCATGGAAACACTCTGGCACCCAAGGAGGGCAATGGCTATGGGAAAGCCAAAGAAGGTAGACCGACCCGTGTGCCAGACTGTCAGGAAAAAAGAGTTCATGGAGGGTACTTCTCCGTTCCTTTCAAGAAGAGGATTACTGCCGCGGGAATGCCATCGCCGTGACGCGTCGCGACCCGGTTGTTCAAGTTGGGCAAGACGGAGGACTCAAGTCCGATGCCAAACCTTGCGAAAGTTAGGCGGTTGGGTCAGAGTAGCACGATTCCCGGGTTTGGCTGGGCTAGCTGGATCTGTGGCTCAAGCCTGAGTCAGGACTGGTTGCATCCAAGGAACGACAGGCTGTCGTCAAAATGGAGACATCTTGCCTCGCATTGGTAATTTGCACTATGGAGTGGATCTAGGGTCGTGACCAACTCGTTCAGTCTGCGCACGAAGCATGGAAGGATACCGTTCGATGTTCGAGCCGAAGCACCTTGGATCCCGTCGACAGTGGTTGGCGATTGCAGCTTTCGGTATCGTACTTACATTCCACCCGCTAGCCGTGAGGGGGCAAGACGGATTCGAGGGGTTCGATGCTAACCTGGCTGAACAGATGCTCGAGCTCAATAGTGTTGAGTTGCGGATACAACTCCAAAACGGGTTGCGGGTTTTCCTGCCGGAACAACTCGCCTTCCTCAATACGGTCATCGTTGCCGTCGACAGTGGCAAAATCCCGCGGGCCATGGTCAATATGGTATATGTGTGGGCGATTCGTCGAAATTCCAAGGTCCCCTTCCCTTACTTCGAGATCGCCTTGCGGACGTTGGCCGACCGTCGGGGAGTTACCCTATAGACGCCACCAATGATGGAGTACGTTGCGAGCCTGCTTGAGCGAGCCTTGGTGGAACATCAAGCTGGACGACTCGGGGAAGCGGAACGGCTTTACCTCCAGCTTTTGCAAGCTATTCCCGACCATCCTCGAGCCTGGCATTTACTCGGGGTTCTGGACGCTCAGCGGGGGCGTCGCGCTGCAGCCTTGGTTCGAATGCGTCGCGCGGTCGACTTGGAACCATCGCGGGCTGAGTTTCATAGCAACCTCGGGATGGTTTTGACGGAAGCCGACCTCCTGTCCGAGGCGCTGGCCGCACTGGAAAAAGCGGTCGAGCTCGACCCGGGCTTGGCGGAGGCCCACAATAATCTCGGGAATTTATGGCTTAGGTTGGGAAGCGGCGTCGCTGCCCGCGAAGCGTATCAACGGGCCATCGAGTTGGCTCCTGGTCGTCCGATCTTTCATTTCAATCTGGCGAATAGTTGGCGGAGTGAAGGAAATTTTAGCCGGGCTATCGAATCCTACCAGCATTGCTTAAGGCTTGATCCCAGTTACGCCGAGGCGTGCTGCAATTACGGGAGTGCTCTGATGGGGGCTGGGCTGTACCCGGCGGCTATCGAAGCCTATGCCCGGGCGCTGCGGCTGAAGCCAGACTACGCTGATGTTTATAAGAACCTTGGTAACCTCTACCTGGAGTTGGCCGACTATCCCCAGGCGATTGAATGCTACACGCACGCCGCTCGGCTGGACCCTGCCACGGCCGATTCGCCGTTGGTGTACGCGCAACAACAAGCCTGTCAATGGCCAGGGATGCTTGAACGAGCCCAGCGTGTCCTCGAGCAGGTGGCTGCCGATGACTTCGTCGTCTCCGGAAAGCCTGTGACCCCTTTTGCTTTCCTCGCCTTGCCGATTCCTACCCGGCCTGAGCAGCAACTTCGCTGCGCTCGAGTCTGGGCAACTTCCAAGTATGGTAGGCTGCAGCCTTTTGTTCCTCCAGTCCGAGGTCCGAGCCATCGCGGGGGGAAAGTGCGGCTTGGCTACCTCTCGGCAGATTTCCACACCCATGCTACGGCCCACTTGATTGCCGAGCTCTTCGAGTCGCACGATCGCCGGGAATTCGAGGTGGTGGCGTATTCGATCGGTCAGCCCAAGGAAGTCGACGAGTTGCGTCGCCGGCTACTACGAGGGGTCGATGCTTTTATCGATCTCCATGCGATGAGTTTTGATGGGGCCGCCGCGAGGATCATGGACGATCAGGTGGATATCCTTATCGATCTCAAAGGTTACACCCATGGTGCTCGTCCTGAAATATTAGCCCGGCGTCCGGCGCCGCTTCAAGTCGCCTATCTTGGGTATCCCGGAACCATGGGGGCAGACTTCATCGACTATGCCATCGTCGATGAGCAGGTGGTTCCTCCGGATAAGCAGGCCTACTTTCGCGAACAGTTGGTGTACTTGCCGGGTTGTTATCAAGTGAACGATCGATGGCGACCGATCGCCTCCGAGAGCTTATCGCGCGCGGACGTGGGGCTGCCCGAGCAAGCCTTCGTTTTCACTTGTTTCAACAGCAATTACAAAATTACCCCGCAAATCTTTGGCCTCTGGCTTGATTTGCTGGACCGGACTCCCGGGAGTGTCCTTTGGTTGCTAACTTCCAATCCATATGCCCAAGCAAACCTTCGGCGTGAAGCCCATGCTCGCGGCATGGCTGAGGAGCGACTGGTTTTCGCCCCACCCTGGTCCTCGGCCCGCCATCTCCAAAGACAGCGTTTGGCCGACCTCTTCCTCGATACTTTTCCGGTATGCGCCCATACATCGGCCAGCGATGCCTTGCGGGTCGGTTTGCCGGTAGTGACGATCATGGGTGAAACTTTTGTTTCGCGGGTGGCTGGCAGCTTGCTTTTTAACTTGGGAATGAAAGAATTGGTGGCTGCTTCGCCCGAGGAATACCTGTCCATAGCCGGCCGCCTGGCGAATGATCGATCAAGGCTGGCATCGCTCAAGGCCCGACTGATGTCTGCCGTGCAGAACAGCGATATTTTCGATGGGGCGGCTTGTGCGAGGAAGCTGGAAAAAGCATACCGATGCATGTGGGATATTTTTCAGCGCGGGGATCCTCCAACAACGATAACTGCCGATGTCATCTCTCGATAGGCTTCTCAATCAAGCGGTCGACGCGCATCGGTTGGGTGACTGGTTGTCGGCCGAACGACTGTATCGTTCCCTGCTGGACCAGGATCCGCTGCGGGCGGCAGCCTGGCACGGTCTTGGGGTTTTGAATTTTCAGCTGGGGAGGGCGGCCCAGGCTGTCTCACATCTTCAGCGGGCAGTCGAGCTCGAGCCGCGCCAGTCGGTATTTCAGCATAACCTCGGCAAGGCCTTGGCAAAGCTAGGAAGGCATAGCGAGGCGATAACCACTCTGGAACTCGCCTTATCGCTGGAACCGGGTCTCACAGACGCCTGGAACGATCTTGGCAATTCTCGACGGGCATGTCGGCAGCAGGAAGCGGCTCAACTTGCTTATTTGGAGGCGATCCGTCGCGATCCGCAATTCGCGATCGCTCATTACAACCTGGGGATCGTCGAGCAGGATCGCGGCCATCATTCGGCGGCAGTCCAGGCTTTTCGTCAGGCGATCAGCTTGCGGCCCGATTTTGTCGAGGCCCATCACAGCTTGGGCTTGGCTACCTTTGAGCAAGGGAATTTTCCCGCCTCGGTGGCCGCCTTCGAGGCTACCATCAGGTTGAATCCCGATCACGCCGAGGCTCACTGCAACCTGGGCAATACTCTCCAAGCGGCCGATCAACTCGAGTCGGCCGCTGAGGCCTATCGGCGGAGCTTACACCTGGCACCGCAACGCGCGGAAACATTGTTCAATCTGGGCAATGTCCTCAACACTCAGGGAAAGCTTGCCGACGCCCTGTCATGCTATACCCAAGCGCATCAACTGCGGCCAGAACTGCCGGTCATTGCATCCGCTCTTGTCACTCTCCGTCAGCATCTCGGGCTTTGGGAGGGGACTGCGGAACTCGCGGCCCAGGTTCTGGGCCAACTGAGGGATAACAGCGAGGTAAGCGGCAGCGATCTCGCGCCCCCTTTTCAGATGCTTTGCCTGCCATTGGAAGTAACTGCCCGCGAGCAGCGGCAGGCAACGCAGCGTTGGGTGCAGGCGAACCTGGGAAAGATTACCCCCTTCCTACACCCGCATCCTCAACGTCGGGCGTTGCAGGATCAAGCCCGCAAGCTGCGGATCGGCTATCTGTCGAGCGATTTTCACGCCCATGCTACCTCCCTGTTGCTGGCGGAAACGATCGAGTCGCATGATCGAGAGGGTTTCGAGGTCTTTGCCTATTCCTATGGGATTGACGACGGCAGCCCGACTCGTCGGCGTATGGTCAAAGCCTTCGATGTCTTTCGCGACATTCGGCATTTTTCATGGTTGGATGCGGCCAAGCTTATCTACGATGACCAGCTCGATATCCTTGTCGATCTCAAAGGTTATACCGCCCAGTCGCGACCGGAAATTGTCGCCTGCCGTCCTGCCCCTATCCAGTGCAATTTCCTCGGTTATCCAGGAACGATGGGAGCAGAGTTCATCGACTACATCATCGGTGACAACTTCCTGCTACCGGCTGACCAACAACCATCCTTTAGCGAAAGGCTGCTTCGCCTGCCGGGTTGCTATCAACCCAACGATTCCAAGGTAGAGACTGCCGCTCGGCGTTGGACGCGGGCCGACTGCGGCTTACCGGAGTCAGGCTTCGTCTTCTGCTGTTTCAATAATGCCTATAAGATCACCCCTGATATTTTTGACGTCTGGATGCGGCTGTTGGCGGCAGTGCCTGGAAGTGTCTTATGGTTATTGGAATGGAACCGTTGGTTACCCGGTAATCTACGCCACCACGCGCAACTTCGCGGCATCGAAGCGGAGCGGCTCATCTTTGGTCCGCGGCTCGAGCATGCTCAGCATTTAGCTCGGGCCCATCTGGCCGACGTGTTCCTGGACACGTATCCGGTGACGGCTCACACCACGTGCAGTGATACTATCCGAGCCGAGGTGCCCTTGGTGACTCGAGCTGGTTCGACCTTTATCGCGCGGGTGGCCGGCAGCATTTTGAACCATCTCGGCCTACCTGAATTGGTCACCACGAGTTTGGCAGAATACGAGGCTACCGCCTTACGCTTGGCCCAAGCTCCCACAGTCCTGGCTGATATCAAAGATCGGTTGCGGGCGGCGGTGGTCGCAAGCGATTTCTTCGATGGCCAGGCTTTTGCCCGCAAGCTCGAAGCTGCCTATCGGAGCATGTACCGTGATCCAGCGAGACGGTGGTCACCACCGGCGTCCGCCGAGGCTTCGCCCGCGTTGGGCGTCGCGGAGTTGATGGAACGGGCGATGACGTATGAGCAACGCGGGGAATGGACGCACGCCAGCGATATTTACCAGCAAATCCTTCAAGCGGCGCCTGATACGGCAGCGGTCCTCAACAATTTCGGTAACCTTCTTTGGCGGCAGGGGAACCGGGAGGCGGCTGCGGCGGCCTTCCAGCGAGCGATGGAAGTGGCCCCCGATTTCGCCGAAGCCTTTGGTAACTACGGGCTTCTGCAGCAGGAACGTGGCGACCTCGATCAAGCGATCGCATTTTTTCGCGACGCCCTTCAGCGGAATCCAAAGATCGCGGCCTTCCACTATAACCTGGGGCGGGCATTCGAAGCCAAGGATCAGTTGGATGCGGCTGAGACTGCTTATCGGGCCGCCCTCGAGCGGGATCCAGAACTCGCGCCGGCCTGGAATAACCTGGGAAATCTCGTCTCGCGCAATCATCAGGATACCCAGCTAGCCAGGCAGTCTTTTGAACGGGCGCTGGCCATCGCTCCCGATTTTCGCGAAGCAAAGTTGAATCTAGCCCGTATCTTGCTCGAAATCGGAGAAAGGGATGAAGCTCAGCGATTGTGCGAGCAGCTGTTAGCTATCGAGCCCAAGGATAGTAGTGCCGCGGCGATCCTGTTGGAGATCGAACAAAGCCAGTGTGACTGGCGAAGAATCGATCCATTGACCAAGGTGGTGATCGATGGTCTACGGCCGCTTGCCAGCTCGGACTCGCACCGAGCGACCATTCCACCCTTGATTTTCATGGCCTCGCCGCTTGATCCAAGTCCGGCTGCGTTACAACAGCTGGTGCGAGGGCATTCCACGGAAGCTATGCCACCCGTTGCCTCGCTGCTTGAGCGGCCTCGCCAACCGAGTGATGGAAAGCGAAAGATTCGAGTAGGTTATTTGTCGGGCGACTTCGGTGAACATCCGATCGGCTACCTGATTGGCGAGATGCTCGAAGCTCACGATCGAAGCCGATTTGAACTCTTCGGATATTCGTTGCAGAAGGCAGATGGAAGCCGCATCAGGAGACGCTTGGAAGCGGCTTTCGACAGGTTTGTGGGAATTGAGGGCCTCTCTTCCGAACAAGCAACACACCGCATCGCCGCAGATGCTTTGGATATCTTGATCGACCTGGGTGGACATACCAAAGGTGGTCGGTTGGAGATTCTGCGTGCAAAACCAGCCTCTGTTCAGGCGCACTTCCTCGGTTTTGCCGGTACGCTTGGATTGAGGAGCGTCGACTATCTCTTTGCCGATCGGTATGTAATTCCTTCAGATCAGGCGGCATATTACTGCGAGAAGATTGTCTACCTACCTGGTTGTTTCATGGTTCATGACTCCCAGCGAGAAATCAATCGGCTGGCATGGTCGCGCGAGCAACTCGGATTACCGGCGGTCGGTTTCATCTTCTGTGGCTTTACCCAGCCCTTCAAACTGACGCAAGCTGTTTTTGAAAGATGGCTGCGGATTATCAAGGCGGTACCCGAGAGTTTCCTCTGGTTGCGAGGGGATGAGCAGGTTCAGCGTCATTTGAAAGATTTCGCTGGGAGGAAGGGAGTCGGTCCCGAACGACTGATCTTTGCACCCTGGGTGGAAATGCCCTTGCACATCGGTCGGCAACGTTATGCCGATCTGTTCCTGGATACCTATCCTTACAACCAGCATTCTACTGCCGCCGATGCGTTGCGGGTCGGGCTACCTTTATTAACAGTCAGCGGCCAGAGCTTTGCCTCGCGGGTGGCTGGCAGCCTGTTGACCGAACTTGGAATGACGGAACTAATTGCTGCTGATCTGGACGACTATGAGCACCGCGCGATCGACCTGGCTCGCCATCCGCAGCAGCTACACTCGTTGCGAGAAAAGCTCGGCCGACAACTGCGACAAACGACCTTGTTCGATGGTCGCAGTTTTATTGCTGGCTTTGAGGCAGCCCTGACGGAGATATGGAAACGCTTCGAGCGTGGAGAGTTACCCAGCCCATTGATTGTCGCCAGACAACCATCGTCGCTGCCAATCGATGTGTTTCGCCTGGCAGAACAGCATGCACAGGCGGGCCGGTGGATGGAAGCTGAATCGCTGTATACCCAAGCCGCCGTCGAGCGGCCGGCCGATCCGGAACTCTATTTTCGCTGGGGAATTTGCGCTGCCCAGCGAGGAGATGGCGACCAGGCCGTCGCGCGCCTTGAGCGGGCCATCGCTTTGGATGCGAGCCAAGCGAACTATCGCTACTATCTTGGACTGGTTCAACAGCATTTGGGGGAGTTGCAGGCAAGCGCGGCAAGTTATGCGCAAGCCATCCAGTTGGCTCCCGATCATGTCCAAGCATGGAATAATTTAGGCAATGTTTACCGCTCCTTGCAACAGCCGGTTCAGGCGGAGCAGGCCTATCGGCAAGCCCTGACACTAAGCCCGGCATTAGCAGAAGGTTACTGTAATCTCGGTTTACTCTTGGCTGAACAAGGTCGACCCGAGGAAGCCCGAAATTGCTATGAGCATGGTATCTTGACTGCGCCGCCCATGGCCGAAACTTACTTCAACCTGGGTAACCTGCTGGTCGATCAGGGAGACTATACCGCTGCTCGGCAAGCATTCATTCGAAGCCTGGAGCTGAAGCCGTCCCTTGGGTCCGCCTATGTCAATCTGGCCAACCTTTTGCGGTATCAAGGAGAGTTACAGGATGTTCGTGCGCTGTACCTGAAGGCTATCGAGTTGGATCCAAATCATGTGGAAGCCTGCTTCAATTTTGCCAACTTCCTGCAGGAGCAAGGCGAATTCGAAGCGGCGATTGATTTCTACCGAAAATCCATGGAACTCAGACCGGATTGCGGTTTAGTTGCTTACGTGAATCAGCTCCAAATGGCTTGCAGCTGGTCGGATATCGAGGGTTTGGCCCAGAGGGTAATCAGCACGGTAGACAGTCGAGAGTTCTCCATCGCCAATCAGGTAGACCCGTACCTCTTTGTTTGCCTGCCGATACCGACAACGCCCGCACAACAGTACCGGTGCGCACGGGTTTATGGCGAGAGTTTACGGAGAAGGATAGGAGATACTCCACGAAGAGTGCGTCGCCCACGGACGGCTTCCAGGAAGATCAAGCTAGCTTATTTGTCATCGGACCTTCATCCGCATCCGATCCCCTGGTTGGTCGTCGATATGCTGGAATCCCATAATCGAGATCAATTCGAGGTTTTTGCCTATTCCTACGGTCCGACCAGCGAGAGTGGAATTCGCCGACGTATCACACAGGCTGTCGATGTCTTCCGCGAGGTGTCTCAGCTGAGCAACTCGCAGATTTGCGAGCGGATGAGAGACGACGGCATCGATATCCTGGTCGATCTGAAAGGCTACACCTACCAGGCACGGACTGAGATTTTAGCGATGAGGCCTGCCCCGATTCAATGCAATTTTCTTGGCTACTGCGGTTCGATGGGGACCGATTTTTTCGATTACGTGATCGCGGATGAATTTATTCTTCCAGAAGATCAACAACCATACTTTAGCGAGGCTATTGTTCGTTTGCCTGGATGCTATTACCCCAATGATCGCTGGACCGAAATTGCCCAAGTTACACCGACACGGGCCGAGTGCGGGTTGCCAACGCAAGGGTTTGTCTTCTGCTCTTTCAACAGCAGTCAAAAATTGAATCCGCGGATGTTTGGCGTTTGGATGCGGTTGCTGCAGGCAGTCCCCGGCAGCGTCCTCTGGTTGCTGGCGAGCGATGATTTTACCTGCCGCAATCTACGGGCAGCGGCCACTTCCTGTGCGGTTCCACCGGAACGCTTGATTTTTGCGCCTCGACTACCACGCCCGACCCACCTGGCGCGCCATCGCCATGCGGATTTATTCCTGGATTCCTTCCCTTACAATGGTCATACCACCGCCTCGGACGCTTTGCGGATGGGAGTCCCGTTGGTCACCTTGAGCGGTGAGTCTTTTGCGTCGAGGGTGGCCGGCAGTTTACTCAAAGCCCTGACGCTCGACTCGTTAGTGACTTTTTCCCTGCAAGATTACGAAGCTTTGGCTCGAGAACTGGCACGGAATCCGGAGAAAATGGATCGCGTTCGCGGGGAGCTTCACCGCGTCTTGGAGAGGACGACTGTCTTTGATGGCCGCGTATTTGCGGGCAATATCGAGAAGGCGTATCGGCAGATGTGGGAGAACTTCCAACGTGGTGAGCCGCCGCGACCGATTCGCATCGAAGGCTAAAAGATGGGTGCAGCCATGGTATTTGCTCTTTTTGAATCTTTGAAATTGATCGATTTTAGATAGTTTCCATCGAGAGACCGAGATAGCCGATGGCGGTGGGATGGTAGGCAAGATGAAGCGATTGATCGTCGGATGCGGTTATCTGGGGCTGCGTATCGCCAAATTGTGGCTGGAAGCGGGGGTCGAGGTCCACGCCCTGACTCGCAGTCAGGCGCGCGCTGAGTGGCTTGTCCAGCAAGGGATTCGTCCGTGGGTCGTGGACTGGTATCAGTCGAACGCTTGGCCGGTCGGGCTACCCGCCTATGAGCGAGTGACGATTTGTGTCAGCCACGCCCCTGTGGCTGGGGTATTACCCGAGCGAACTCACGTGCAGGGATTGGAGAATCTGCTACGGTTCTTACCGCCGACCGAGGGGCGTTGGCTTTACCTGTCGACTACAGGAGTCTACGCGGCGTGTGATGACGGGCGTTGGTTGGACGAACAAGCGCCGGTGAATCCCGGCCGTGGCGGAGCGCTGGCAGCATTGGCTGCCGAGCGTTGGTTGGAGGAGCAGTTGCCGGCCGATGGACTGGTGATTTTACGCGCGGCTGGCATTTATGGCCCTGAACGGGTGCCGCGTCTGGCTGCGCTTCGGGCCGGCGAACCGCTCGAGGCCGATCCGGCAAGTTACCTGAATCTGATCCATGTCGAGGATTTGGCGCGACTGGCCCAGCGTATGATCGAACCTGTCTGCCGGGCCGGGATCTACAACGTCTCCGACGGCCATCCGGTGAAGCGTCGCGATTATTACGAGTTCCTCAGCCATCTGCTGCAGGCTCCGCCCCCGGTTTTTTTCGATACCGAAAAAAACGGGCATTCCTTTCCGGTCGGTCTTGGTCGCAGTCGCGGCGAGGGGAGCAAGCGGGTGAGCATCGACAAGCTGCGGAAGGAGGTTGATTACCCCTTCCTCTTTCCCGACTATCAGGCGGGTTTACGACCCCTTCTGGAAGGTTCCTGAACCGGCACCCGTCTCTCCTTCGTTTGCCGGTGGAGCCTCGCCCAAGCTGGCAAAGCGCAGGCTTGGCCGCGCTGGGTATGGGTGAGCTTAGGTCGTTGAGACAGTTGCCGGAACGGCAGATCGCCAAGGTTACTTCCGTAGTCGCGACGGCTTCCTCGGCTATACTGGAGTTTGTCACAATTATCCCTCCCTTTTTCTGGCTTTGTGCTTTCTATGTGGCTTCAGAATCTTTGGAACGATGCTGGTCGATCGATGTGGTTGCTGGCCGCTTTTTTGCTGGCCGGTTCTTGTCTGGCTGAAGATAAGGCGGCAGGAGACGCGTTGGTGGTGCATGGTTTGTTCGCCAAGACGGCTCCCAGGCCTGCGGTCGTAGCGGCGGTCGATACGAACTTGCCGTTGAAGATCAAGCCTGGGGCTCGGATCGCCTTTATCGGAAATACGCTTTTTGAGAGGGCCCAGCAATACGGCCACTTCGAAGCCATGCTGCATCAGTATTTTCCACAGCATCGAATTGTCGCCCGCAACTTGGCCTGGTCAGCGGACACGATTGACGTGCAGCCGCGACCTGAAAATTTCGCCGATATCGAGCAGCATTTGTATCACGAAAAAATAGATATCATCTTCGCTGCTTTTGGTTTCAATGAATCTTTCGCGGATGAGGCAGGCCTAGAGGATTTCCGCGACAAGCTCTCAGCGTACCTCGGCCGACTGAAGACGCTTGGCGGGACCTCAGATCGTCCTGGTTTCTCCGATCGCTAACGAAAACGTGCGGCAGGTGACGGCGGCCGATTTAAATAATCGTCGGCTTGCCTTGTACGTTGAGCTCATGCGGCAAGTCGCTGCTGAGCAACGAGTGGGATTTGCCGATGTCTTTGGGAAGACGCTGACCGCTGCTGAAAGTCCCGGTTCTGATGTAACTACCAACGGCTGTCATCTCAATGAGTTGGGCAACTGGATTTTTTCTTCGGCTTTATTCGAAGCGACCTTGGCCGACGTACCCTTGCCGATCAATGAGCGATTGAGGGAAGCCATTATCGACCGCGATCAGCAATACCAAAGGCGGTATCGACCTTTGAATACTTTTTACTATACCGGCGGCCGCAATAAAGATTACGGCTACCTGGATTTCCTACCAGCCATGCGGAATTTCGACCAGATGGTCGCCAACCGCGACCAGCGCATTTGGGCGATAGCGGCTGGCAAAGCGGTGCCTGAGGTTGTCGATGATTCGAACTTAATGCCGTTGCCGCCGGTAGACGAGTCGCGCGGGGCTAATGAATGGTTGAGTCCTGCCGATGAGCTGAAGGCTTTTCGTGTTGATCCTCGTTTCGAGGTAAACTTGTTTGCCAGCGAAGAGCAATTTCCGGAAATTGCGAATCCCATACAGATGCGTTGGGATGCTCGGGGACGCTTGTGGGTGAGCACCTCTATCACCTATCCCCATATCTATCCGGGAAATGAACCACAGGATCGGCTTGTGATCCTTGAGGATACCGATCAGGATGGTAGGGCCGATAAATCGACCGTGTTTGCCGACAATCTTCATGTTCCTCTTTCTTTCGAATTGGGCGATGGCGGAGTCTATGTTTCCGAGCAGCCTGAATTGACTTTCCTGAAAGATACCGATGGCGATGATCGAGCCGATGAAAAACGTGTGTTGCTGAGCGGCTTTGGAACCGAGGATTCGCACCATGCGCTGCATGACTTCGTCTGGTCGCCTGATGGCGATTTAGTCTTTCGTGAATCGATCTTCCATCACTCGCAGGTCGAGACTCCCTACGGTCCGGTCAGGCAGCAGAATAGTGGTTGGTTCCGGTACACGCCCCGAAATGAACGGCTTATCAGTTTCGGCTCGTACCCTAGTACGAATCCTTGGGGGGTGACTTTCGACGAATGGGGGCGGCACGTGGCCAGTCATCCGATCTTTGCTGCGGCTTTCCATGCCCTCGACCCGCCTTACCCTCAGCAGCATCCGGCCCCCAATGGCTTGCAAGCCTACTCGGGGACCTGCGGCCACCAGTTTGTGGATTTCGAAAGCTTCCCGCAAGAACTGCAAGGGGGATTCATCAAAGCACGTTACAAACCCACCAATCGCATTGAAATCCATCAATGGCTGAGGCAACCCCATGGTTATGATGAGAGGTATGTCGGGGACTTGCTCTTTTCCAGCAACCTCAGTTTTATTCCGGTCGATATCCAATTTGGGCCGCGCGGGGACCTCTATGTTTGCGACTGGTATAATCCGGTCAAAGGGCATATGCAGTACTCGTTGCGGGACACGCGGCGGGATCGTAGTTCAGGACGGATTTGGCGGGTGACCGCCAAGGGGCATTCGCTGGTAGAGCCACCGAAAATAGCCGGCGCTTCCATCGAGGAATTGCTTGATGTCTTGAAAAGACCGGCCTATCGTCATCGCTACGATGCGAAACTTGCCCTGCGTGGACTGGATCCGGCAACGGTGAAGGCGGCCCTCGATCGATGGATGGGGACGTTGTCAGCAATGGACCCACGGTATCGTCACCATCAAATCGAAGGGCTGTGGTTGTACCGTTCGCTTGACGCCATACCGCCCGAATTGGTGAGGGAATTGCTGACCTGCGAGGTAGCCGAAGCCCGAGCCGCAGCTATCCAGCAATTGCGATATGGGCACTCGCAATTTCCAGATGCAATTGAACTATTGCGGACTGGAATTCACGACCCTGATTCGCTGGTGCGCATGGAAGCGGCGATCGCTGCTAGCTATATCGGAAGCAAGGCAGCGTTGGAGGCTCTCTTGGAAGTATTCCAGCATTCGATGGGCGAGCATTTGAGCTATGCGGTGACCTGCGCCTTGGGCTCGCATACCTTGCGTCCTCACTGGGAACGCGATGCAAGTCTGGGCGTCAGGCAGCGTTTGGCTCAATTGGCTAAATCCAGTGAGATCAAGGAACCACGGGCGACGAAGCAGGAAGCCGAATTCGATAATCAAGCTAACCTTTTGACTGTCCGGGTGGGATGCGAGCCGGAACGGATGCTGTTCACGGTTCGTGAATTTGCGGCCAGGCCTGGGCAAGCCGTAAAAGTGATTTTCACCAACGCGGATGCTACGGACCATAATCTGGTCATCGTCAAGCCGGATACTTTGGCCGAGGTGGGGATGGCTGCCAACGAGATGGCCAAGGATCCCCGCAATGCCGATTCGGATTTTATTCCGCAGGCCAAGGCCGACTTGATCCTGGAGGCGTCGCCGATGATTGGGCCGACCCGCAAATCGCGAATTCATGTGATGCGTTTTCATGCTCCTGAAGAGCCAGGGATCTATCCCTTTGTTTGCACCTTCCCCGGTCACTGGATCATCATGAATGGTAAGTTTATCGTGGGACGTGATGAAGCCGAGATCGAGCGGCTCAAAGGGTTGGACCGGCCGCAGGTGGTTCGGGAATGGACGATGCAGGATTTCGACGCCGGCGTCGAATTCATCGATCCGGGGAAGCTCGATGAAGTTGCCTTGGCACGTGGGCTGCAAGCTCTGATGAAGGCTCAGTGTCAGCAGTGCCACGCAGCGGGTGGGCATGGGGTCAACTTAGGACCAGCCCTGGGCGACAGTATCAAGAAATTTCGTGGCCGGAAGTTGTTGCAGCAGATCCTGGAACCTTCCGACGAGATTCATCCGCAGTACCAGACCTATCACTTCCTGCTCGAGAGTGGCCGGATCGTATCGGGTGTGGTGATGAAGGAAGATGAGGAGTCGGTATCTATTGTCACCAATCTGTTGACTCCTCAGAACCTGACCCGGATCCTCAAGCAGGATATCGATGAGAAGCAGCTGTCGAAAATATCACCCATGCCTGCCGGCTTGCTTAACGCCTTGAATCAAGAGGAAATCATCGACCTGCTTTATTATCTGGAGGCAGGCTTGAAGCCAAACCCTTGAAACCAAGGATCTCAGCGAACGCAGTTGATTGAGCCGACGGATCGGGATGGACTTGCGGCGAGTCTTAGTGAACGACGGCTGGGAGCGACTGGCTCGGGGCCTGGAGGTCTGGCTACTCGGTCGGGGCTTGGCGTTTGGGGAGTTGCATTGGGGTAAGCAGACGTGGGAGGGGGGAGAATCCGTACGAAGAGGCTGCGACAGGTCGCTAGGGAAAATCGATTGGTGGCTTGAGGGGGTTGGCACGGGGTGCGATCCGGTCGGTTGGATTCCAAATCGGCTGGGATTTGCTACCCTTCGGTGGCTGGGCCTTCAGCTGACGAGGATCGGGGTCGTAACGGTTGCGCGGGGGTGTGCTGGCGTTTCCCGGGGAAGTAACCCAGCGAGTGATTAGCCCACATCGGT
>JBILTQ010000252.1:0-8142 GCA_044371435.1 Pirellulaceae bacterium
GTTGATCAGACCGATCGGCACATCCAGCGTCTGATGCAACTGCCGCGCGAAAAAATAGCCGACGGCAGAAAAGCTCCCGACATTATCGGCGTTGCTCACCAACCATTTGCGGTCATCATGCGACCAGATCGATGCCTGGGAACCGACCTGCGGAAAATTGATCATCCGAATCCGAGGGAAATTGCTGGCCAATTTTTCCAAGTCTGGATCATTGGCCCGATCGACCGTCCATTGCATGTTCGACTGACCCGAGCAAATCCACACTTCGCCAACCAGCACATCCTGGATAGCGATCTGATTCTTGCCACGCACCAGCATTTCGTGAGGACCACCGACCGGTAATTTGGGCAACATCACCGACCATAGCCCTTGCGGATCGGCCACCGCCGACACCTGGTGGCTGGCGATACTTACCGTCACCGGTTCGCCTGGGTCGGCTTTTCCCCAAACCTTGTTGGCCTGATCGCGCTGCAACACCATGTGATCGGTGAAAATATTGGGAAGTTGAACCTCGGCCAAGCCGAACGAGGGGGCGAGGAGGCTGCTCCAAGCGAGCACTAAAGTTGCAGACCAGCGAGGCGGGAGGGAGAGGATCATGCCAGGTTACCTAGAAGACTTTGTAGGGATGGAGTGGAGAGAGTTTGCCTGGGAAGCCAAAGTATCGTCGCTCAAGGCTTGACCCGACCGCATGCGCAGTCAACACTTAAAGAGGTCCCGTCGGTTGCAGCCAAGGCAAATTCGGCGTAGCCAACCATTATCTTGTACTTCCCGGAAGCGAATTACAACAGGGGTTTTTTTATGCAGATTGGCCCTGAAACCTGGCGTCGAATCCTTGGACTCAGCCTGGCCGCAGCCACTGGGGTTGCCGGTTGGCTGTTGCTCGCGGGCAAAACCCCCCTCCCGTCTCTGGCGGAAGACCCGGTAGCGGAAACCAAGGCGGATCAGTCAACTGCCGCTGCCACAGGCAAGGCCCCAAAATCCTTAACCGCCACCACCAAGTATATGAACGCCAAGTATAACGAGCTCAACGAACTCGAAGCCTATGTCATCCTTCGCAAGGGGACCGAACGGCCATGGACAGGCGAGTACACCAACAACAAACGCGAGGGAACTTACCTTTGCCGCCGCTGCAACGCCCCCCTCTATCGCGCTTCCGATAAATTCGACAGCCATTGCGGTTGGCCGAGTTTTGATGATGAGATCCCAGGGGCTGTCCGTCGAGCCACCGACGCCGACGGGATGCGAACCGAGATCCTGTGCAAGAACTGCGGCGGGCATCTCGGCCACGTTTTCCTCAACGAGGGCTTCACCCGCAAGAACACTCGGCACTGCGTGAATTCGGTTTCGATGCGTTTCATCGAGGAAGGCAAGGAACTGCCTCCGGTCATTCGCCGCGACGCTGATAAAGCCCCGGCCGCCGTCGACCCGGCCAAGAAAGCCAAGCCGTCCCCGCAGCAGGAATAGCGGCGATGGGGCGGCGATGGTTGTTTCGAGTGGCGGCCATCGTCCTGGGGTTGACACCGTTCCTCGCGGTGGAATGTTGTTTGCGTTGGTTGGATTTGCCGTCGCCCTCGGCCCAGTTCGATCCTTTCCTCGATCTGTCGCAGCTTCGCCCACTCTTTTTGCTCGAGCCCGACGGCTACTATCGCATCCCGGCCGAGCGTTATCGCTTGTTCGCGCCTGCTGAATTCGCTCAGCGAAAAGGGCCGAACACCCGCCGCGTATTTGCCTTGGGGGGATCGACCACGCAAGGGGAACCCTATGGACCGGCTACCGCCTTTCCCGAATGGCTTCGCCTGCAACTGCAACTTGCCGATCCCAACCACAGCTACGAGGTCATCAATGCCGGTGGCTTATCGTACGCGAGTTACCGGGTGCTGCCGATCCTTCGCGAAGTTCTTGACTACCAGCCCGATCTGATCGTGATCTATACTGGGCAAAACGAATTCCTCGAGGCGAGGGAATTGAGTGGTTGGCGGGAGGTACCCCAGACTGCCACTCGCTGGCTGGCCTGGTGGTATCGCTGGCGAACGGTCCAAGCCCTGCGCGGGCTATGGCCGGTTGCTTCTTCGCCGAGCAGTCCCGGTCCTCCGCGAACCAAGACCAGCCTGCGGCAGGAGGTGGACGCTCTGCTGGACAATCAAGGCGGTTTAGATCGCTATCGCCGCGAGACACTCGAGGCAGAGGAAGTCATCGCCTCCTTCCGCTGGAATCTGGAACAGATGATCGCGGCCTGTCAGTCGCGGTCGGTACCGTTGTTGCTGGTGGTACCGACGGTCAACCTCAAGGATTGCCCGCCGTTCAAGGTCGCCACCGACACACGCCTTCCCAATCATGAACAGGTTGACCAGCGATGGTTCGAACTGCAGGCAGGCCAGTTGGGGCCGGAGGACCTGACGTCACTCGCCAAGCACATCCTGACGCTTGACCCGCAGCATGCGGGGGCTCATTACCTCTTAGGGCAGTTGGCCTGGCAACGGCAGGATTGGGGGGCCGCCGAGCAGTATTGGACCGCCGCTAAGGATTTCGATGTTTGCCCGCTGCGAGCCGTGAGCCGCATTCAGCAAGCGGTGCGGCTGGCCGCTCGCAACTGGCAGGTGCCGTGCGTGGATGCGGATGCCCTATTCCGGTCGCGATCACCTCACGGAATTGTCGGCCGGGAATGGCTGATCGACCACGTCCATCCAGGAATCGAAGGGCATCAACTGTTGGGGGAAGCTATCTTCGCGGAATTACAAGGCCAAGGTTGGCTCCCAGGAAAGCAACCGGTCTCCGCTGCCTTGCGGCAACAGGCCTATCGACAACACCTCTCCGGCTTGGGGGAGGATTATTTCATTCGCGGTAAGCAACGTCTGGAGGGTTTGTTGCTGTGGACGCAGGGGCGGGCAAAGAAGGTGGAGATCCACCCTCCACCGTCCCCGTCGTCCACCGAATGACCGCCAAGCCGCCGAGCACTGCCACGCAACCAGCGGCGATCAGGGGCCACGGCAGGTGGGTTTCTTCATCGAGTCCCCAGCCTGCCGCTTCAAGTTGCGTTCGATAATGGAGGATGGTGAACAGCAGCCCATTGTGCACGGCGTGTACGACCATCCCGGGTAGCAAACTGCCGCAGCGATATGCCAACCAACCCAAGACCAGGCCGAGGAAGGTAGTGGGGAGAAAGCGTTCAAGCATCAAGACGTTGCCGGTGGTCACGTGAAAGAGGCCGAAAAGGATAGCGGAAAGGATAATCGCCACGCGGTGCCGGCGGTTGGTCAACAAGCTTCGCATGACGAAACCACGAAAGAAAAATTCTTCCGCCACGGCCGGGGTGATCGCCAAGCACAACCAGACCAGCCCTAAGGGGAGACTTCGCAATTGTTCGGCCATCCGCAGCACCGCCTCGATCGATGGAAGCCGCAGCGAAATCCACCCAAGCTCTTGGCTGACGATGAAGATCTCATGCGCGATAACCCATAAACCGCTGCCGAGCCAAAGGCAGGCCGGGAGCCATCGCCACCAGGCAAGCTGCCGCGCCCAGGGAAAAAGCGTCTTTCGATCCAGTCCCGCCCCGCGCGCATAGAGGTAAGGCAAAACCAGGAAAAGCAAACAGGTTAACAACCCTCGCAGCCCCAACTGCACTGGCAAGGAAAGGCTGGAGACGCTCCCCAGACTGTTGCTCGCGACATAATAAATCGGGAAAAGCAAGGCGAGGAAGAATATCAAGTCACCGGTGGTGGGAGCCCGAGGGCCGGCTTTGGCCGATAACCGGAAGGGCCAACTCCACCTGGCTGAGGAGGCTGCAGGGATGGCCTGACTAAAGAGTCGCGAGGCCAGGACCAAGGCCCCCAAGCTGTAGGCGATGCTCGAAACCACGACCAGCATACCGGTCAGCGGCTGACTCCGCTCGGCCAGGATGTCGCGGGCAAGCAGCAGGATATTGATCAACGGGACGACCGCCAGGTTGGATGTCAACTGGATGCTCGGCAACAGGCTGATAACTCCAGGTCCGAACGACAAAAGCATGACCGGAATCAAGTAGGCTTGGGCTTCCTTGAAACTCCTGGCCAGGCTGCAGATGCCCAACAGCACCGCGCTGAAGAAACTACTGAAGAGGAGCATCAGCCCGAAGATCGGCATCATCGCCAGCAGCGACAAGGAGGTATTCCCGAATAGAGCTTGACCTATCCCGCCGACACGTAAGGTCAGATACATCGCCAACAAGTGGATGGTGGCGGTCAGGATAGAAACGACCAGCACCGCTACATACTTGCTCAGCAGGATCGCCAAAGGTGGTGTAGGGGTCGCGATCATGGCTTCGAACGTTCCCCGTTCCTTCTCGCCGGCAGTCAGATCGATCGCCGGATAGACGGCTCCGGTAATGGTCATCAACAGCAGCATCAAAGGGATGACCGCAGCCACCGACTGCAGCCAGTCGCTGCGGATGGCGACCGCTTTCGTCGCCAACTCCACCGGTGCCCGCGCTAGGCCGAGCACGGTTTGGCGAAGCCGATTGGTCTCGGCATCATTGATGCTCTCCAGCAAGCGTCGCAGATCGCGGTAGGCTTGCTGACTGCGCGGCAGGTCGGGCCGATAGTGTGCGACCACCGAGCAAGGAGTTGCCGACTGGCCCATCGCCGGGCTGGGTAACTCCTCGACTTCGATTTCCAAAGCCAGATCGATCGCCTGCGTCCGCAAAGCCTCGTCGATGGATACGGTCAAGACCATCCCTCTCCAAGCTTCCTGGAAACTCTCCTTGACCGCGACGTCGGATTCCATCGCCAGGGGATGGTAGACTTGCGGCGATAGGCAGGCTTCGCCGAACTTCAGGAGGTTGGATAACCGGTCGAGGTCGTCGGCATGCAGGACTCCGACCACGATGGCTTCGAGCTTCTTCTCGGCCGAGGTAGCCAACAGCAAGCGTTGGAGGGTCATGCTGAGCAGGGGATAAACCAACAGTGGCATGAGGACGAGCGTAGCGAGCGTCCGTCGATCGCGCAAGGTTTCCCGCAGTTCCTTGAGGCATAGTCGACCCCAGCGACCGGAAAGCAACCATCGTCGTATCATGGAGACATTTCCTCAGGCTGCGTGTCAAGCTCACCCTTCTCGAGCAAGGCGGTAAACATATCGACCAAATGCGGCTGGCCAGTCAAACGTTGCAAATCGGCGAGATTCCCTTCGTGACGCATGCGCCCACGATGCAGTAGGCCGAAACGATCGCAGATCCGTTCAGCTTCGTCGAGCCGATGGGTCGACAGCAGAACCGCCTTGCCGCGATCACGCAATAACTGCACGTAATCAAAAGCGATACGGCTACCGACGATATCCAAACCACGCGTGGGTTCATCGAGCAAAACCACGGAAGGATCATGGATCAGCCCGCGGGCGAAAATAACTCGCTGGCGCTGACCAGTGCTGAGGGTGGAGCACCGTTGCCGTAAGATATCGCGGATTTCTAGGACCATCGCCAATTCCTGAATCCGGTCTTCGGCCAAGTCGGTGGGCAGTCCATAGAGGTCGGCAAAGTAGTGCAGCATCTCGCGGACTGTCAACCAAGGATAGACGCCATCGTTGGTCGAGATCATCCCGAGCATCGCCAGAATCCGCATCGGATGGGTGTCGGTTCGTACACCGGCGATACGGATCTCGCCGCAATCCGGCGGAAAGATCCCCATCACCATCCGTAAGGTGGTGGTTTTGCCGGCGCCATTGGGTCCCAGCAAGCCATACACCTCGCCCGCATGAACCTGAAAGGAAAGGTCATCGACCGCGGTCTTCATTCCTCGCTCCGTGGCGAAGCGTTTGGTGATATGAGAGGCAATGATCATGGCAAGGAAATCACGAATCGATCCAATTGGAAGGCTGATCGTCGATGATCACGGATAAGACGGTTGATCGGGCTGATGACTTTGTCGCCTGCTTCCATATACTCATCTGGGGCTAGTAAACGCTTGCGGGGTACCACCGGAAAAATGCGGCGGTGCTCACGTTTGTCCTCGGCTGAACTGTTTCAACCGGGGCGGGGATCGCTTCATCCCCTTACTGGCATCAAGGACTGTTGCCGGTGCTAGCTCGCACATAGCGGCAGGGGATCCGCAAGATTGTAGTACTTTCCGCAAGGCGAGTGAGGGCTATCCGTTTCGAGAGCAAAAAAGCTCCGGTCGATTCGAAGGCATCGCAAGTAGAGGATGATGGCTTACCTTTCTTCCCTAAGGGAACGTGGTAAGGTCTCGAATATGGGCTATCATGGGTATGTGCCTTCAGGAATCCAGGAATTTCGAAAATGACGAACGCACGTTGAATATCATCGCTACTCGATCGACAATGACCCTGTCAAAGCATCCACCTACCCCTAACTTTTTCGTCTGGCGTGACGGTTCTTCCTCGCGTGGGTTTACTCTCATCGAGTTGGTAGTCGTCATGGTCATTATCGGCCTATTGGCTGGTTTACTGCTACCCGCCATCCAGAACGCCAGGGAGTCCGCTCGGCGAATACAATGCCAGAACAACTTGCGGCAAGTCGGCTTTGGCACGCTCCAATTTCACGACACCTTCGGATATTTTCCCCCTGGCCGTTTATCGCCTCGGCCGGGGGATCCCAATCATCTTGCCTGTGCTGGCGAAGAGGTCACTTGGCCTGCCTATGTTTTTCCTTTCTTGGAACAGACGAATCTGGCTGCTCAATGGCGTTTATTCGATAAATGGTTTGCTCATGATTCTCAACTACTGGAGACAGCCCTCCCCGTTTTTGTTTGCCCGTCGCGCAGGAGTTTGAGTCAGGCAACGAGTATTCGACCGGTATCGATGGCGAGCGGCGGTGGACGTTTGCCGTGCGGTTGCCCGATACCGGGTAGCTCGTCAGCCTCCCGGGATATCCAAGCTGCCGTCAGTGATTATGCGGGAAACCATGGCGATCTTTCACCTGGAGCTAACGGTCTCGAAACCGATTTCTATTATGGTGGCAATGGAACCGGCATCCTCATTACTTCACGGGCTCGCTGCGATAATCAACGCCCCTTGGATTGGGTAGACCGCTTGCGATTTGCAAATGTGCTAGATGGTGCTAGCCAAACCTTTCTCATCGGGGAACGCCATGTCCCTTCGAAGGAATTACATCGATTTCCTTTCGATGGCCCGATGTACGACGGTGGGCATTTGCCGAGTAGTATGCGATTGACAGGACCGGGCTTGCCCATCGCACAGGGGCCCAAGGATGATGAAGCTTCTTTTTATGCCTTCGGCTCCTGGCATCGCGGATCAAGCCAATTTGTTATGCTCGATGGTAGCGTCCGACCAGTCGCTGTGAGTATCGATACCATTTCACTCGGGCAACTCGCCAATCGCGCCAATTCCGTGGTCGAAATGATTCGCTGGGACGAGTGACGGTTGTAGCCTTGGCTGGGCACTCACCGGAATCTATGGGCTGTCTTTGTTTGCACACGGACGAAGGCGAGGGAGTGGAAAGCGTTTGGCTATGGCTGGAGGGTGATATCGACTCGATTACTGCCTATGGCTTCCACCACTGCCTGTAACCCGGAGGTAGCATAGTCGGCGTATCGGGCCGCGATCCGTGGTCCATGTTGATGGTCTGCGGCAAAGCCTTCGGCCACAATCAGTTGCTGGACGATAACTTGATGCTGCCCAGGTAAAGCCCCATCGCTGGGGCGAAAAGTCGATAAGGCAAAGGTACCATCTGGCTGGATTTTGCCGCGGGCAATGATGCGTTGCTCTCCCAGGTCGAGTCGGAATTCAACCATTCCCTGCTCGACAACTCTTCCGTCTGCCAAGTGAACGGTACCAACGACCGGGAAGGTCGCTTGGCGTGTCGAATCGCATCCCAAGTTCCCGATAAGGCTAACGACGCTAAGAAAGGCGATAACCACGGGCAGAAGCTGCATCGAGACACTTACTTGGAATGAAAAAGCTACGACGGAAACGGCGGAAAGGCTTTGGCAGCATCCGTGTCGCTCACCCCCCCGCTCCAAAGAATGTGTCATCTTAGCTCTCCAGGGAAAGCCTCCGCTACTCGTCGCTTGATTTTAGTCGCAACCAAGCTGGCACTGTTTTGAATCTTGGGTGATTGACGGATGTTCAGCAGTTGGGGTGGAGGTTACCGAAAAATTTTTCCGAGTCATCGATGACATTCCCTCGTTTCGCCAAACC
>JBILTQ010000253.1:0-8140 GCA_044371435.1 Pirellulaceae bacterium
CGTTGGTATCAGCCCGCTGCATCATCATCTGCGCGATCGCGGCTGGATCGCCGCCGCCTGGCGGGCCACCCTTGCCACCTCGATCGCCGCCCGCCCCCGCCTCGCCAGCCCCCCCGCTGACCTGCTGCGAGCGAATCATCGCCAGCTTCTCGCGATCGTCGACTTCCTCAATCTCAGGTAGATCCATCTTGTCAAAATGCGAGCGGGGATTCAGTACCACCTGATCATTTTCTTTCAGCCCTTCATCGATCGTCACGAACGACTCATTGGTGGCTCCCACCTTGACTTCGACTGTGTCCCACGCATTTTCCCCTTTTTCCTTGAGGACAAAATAATGTCCTTTGGTTTCGTAGATGGCATGCACCGGAATCCGCAGCGCATCAGGCAGTTGCTTGACGAAGACCCGAACTTCAGCGGTCATCCCGGTCCGAATGGTCGGGGGAGGGTCGAAGATTTTGATGTAAGTGGCATATTCCTTGACGGTCGAGGAAAAGAAGCTGCCGGGCTCGGCGTACTTGTTCACCTTGATGACCTGCCCCAGCAACTCATTTTCCACCGCCCCCACTTGGATGCGGACCGGCATCCCTTCTTCCAGCAAAGTCACCCGCGACTCGTTGACTTTGGCCTTCACCTGCATCTTGGTCGGGTCGGGCAGGAGGATGATCGTCTGCTGCTCTCGAACCATGGAGCCCGGTTCGACGACGAATTCGGCCGAACCGCCGCGGCTGCTGTAGCGATTGGCGTGGACGACTTGACCGTCGGCCGGGGCTCGAATCGTGCAAGCCTCGATTTGCGTCTGAATCTCCACCAGCTGATTCTTCTCTTCTTCCAGCATGCTGCGGTCCGAGTTTAACTTGGCCCGCGCCGTTTCGATCGTGCTATCGAATTGCACCAGCATTTTGGCCTTGGTCAACTCGTCGAGCACCCTCAACCGGCCTTGAGCGGCATCGAGATTGTTCAGGGCATTGGCCACCGAGAATTGCTCCGCTTCGATCTGGAGCGAGGTCAGCGTCCCCTTGGCCGCCAATCGCTCGGCGCTAGCCAACGATAACTCGGCTGTCCGCACCGCTTGCTGGGCCAAGGCGATTTCGCTGAGGATCGCCTTCCGTTCGGTCAGGTACGTCCCATCGAGATATTCCTGGCGAGCGATCTCAGACTGCTTGACCGCCGCTTCCGAGCTGATCACCAACGCCTCATTGTTTCCGACCACAATGCGTTGGGCTTTCAACTCATCCTCCAAGGCAGAGCTGTCCAACTTGCAAAGGAAGTCGCCTTTCTTGACATAGGTCCCCTCGGCCACCACCTCGAGGATCGGCGTGCCCGAAGAACCTCGACCTTTGACCTGGCATTTCACCTCGTTGTTGCTGCTGCTCTCGATTTCCCCTTGCTCCAACACGATGTGATCGAAGGGGCCTCGCGACACGAGTTCCAGGATCGGCCGGGTGTCGTCGGCCGACCCAAACATCTCAGCCCCTTGATACCTGTACCAGACCAACCCGCCCGCGACCGGCACCAGCAGCAGGAACAGCAGGAAAAGCCAAATTCGGCCAGAACGTTGGGAAAGCCGAGTTGAAGATGATTTCGCCACAGTGCCGTACCTTGTCGGGGAATGACAGGAAGGAAGTAATTACCGACGGAATGGAGGGGGAGGCCGTTGCCGACGGCTGTCGGACACCCTTGATTGTAACTGACGCCTGCCAGGAGGAGAGATTTCGCGGAAAATATTCCGCCGAATTCCAGCCCATCCCCGCCGAAGCGAGGCGTTTGCTCCCAATGAGCTGCAGCTTAAACCCCTGCCGACGCTCGATGTTTCGCCGATGCGATCCTGCGACAAGACCGGGTGGGGTGGCAGCTCGAAGCCACCGACGGTCACCTTGCTTCAACGCGGCGAAGGGACAGGCTCAGCTTGGCCTCGCCCCCGAACTCCGCGGGCAGATACCATGGTCGAGCTGGCTCACGGAGAAGAGCCGTGTCTCTCAAGCGATCGCCTTTTCCAAAGGCTCGCACCGCTCCCCTGGTCGGTTAGCCTTGGCCCGATACCACTGGCGATGGCGATAGACTAAACGGTGGAGTTCGTTATGAAACCGGTATGGAAAGACGGTCCAGTAGCGACTCCAGACCGGTAGTTTCTCGCGATTGGCCGCCGGGATCTGGCTGACGAATGCGTGTCTCTCTTGATCGATCGGCAAGGGATCGATGGAGGCAGCGCGGAGGCCATAGACCCATTCGCGGTCCAAGGCGTGATCGATCGGGACGGTCATGGGTGTCAAACGCTCGAGCAACACCGCTGCCGCTTGGCGATGCACCATATAGGCGGCAGAACCGCACAACCGCGTCATGTTCACCGCCAGCGAATGCCGCGACCCCAGCCCGGCAAAGGGTCGCGGATGCACGTGATGAAAGCCGGATAGCCGCAGAATATCCCAGTGATCTCCCAGGGCAATCGCTCGCTCCAACAACCCTTTGAGGTCCAGGCGGGGATCGATTTGAATATCATCCTCTAGGATTATTCCGTAATCGTAAGGCGATGCCAGGAAAGTCCGTAGACAACGGAGGTGGCTGAGATAACAGCCGACTTGCCCAAGGTTCGGATGCTTGCCATGCCGCTTTCGGTAGGCGGCTTCATCGAATTCAGGGATCGGTAGGCGAAGGGCTCGACCGTGGACCGCCGGCAATCTCTCAAATCCGATGCCGCATGGTTCGAAATTAGCTTGGGCCGATCGCCACCGATCTACCGCGCTGTCCATGTTGATGATGTATGCGTGCATCGTTGGGCTGTTTTCTTTGGCCTGCATTGGTTCCTCGAGGGTGGGAAGGGACGATGCCTTTGGCTGGCAGGCTTTAGGCCGGGTGCACCGGTACATCGCATAGTTTGCCGGATGGCGTCAAGCCAAATTCGCCGATCGATCGAGTCCGACGGCAAGTCGCCATTGACACGCGTGGCGAGCCGCCGCTACGACTGGCACGGTGGGCAAGCTCCACCGGGCCAGGCTATCCAGCCGGGACGTCCCCAGCCGCCATTCGCTGACCGGCAGGGGGAAGGTCGTCCGAGTGGATGGTGGCTCCAGGACGGAGACAGCAAGCAGGTTTCGCGGCTCTCCCAATCGCTGGTCCCTGGTCCTTCTCGAGGAGCATCCTCCGTGAAATTAGCGATTTTCCTTCCCAATTGGATCGGCGATACCTGCATGGCCATTCCCGCCCTGCGAGCCTTGCAGGCGGGTATCTCGCGTCACGTTCGGCTGGTGGGGATCGCTCGCCCCGGCCCGGCCGCTTTGCTTCAGCATCAGAATTTGCTCGATGATGTTATCATCTACCAGTCGCGAGCCCGCGCACCGACGCTCAACCGTCGACAGCTGATATCCAGGTTGCGGCGGGAAAAGATGGAGACAGCCGTTCTCCTTCCCAATTCTTTCAGCAGCGCAATGCTGGCTTTCTTGGCCGGTATTCCTCGACGCATCGGCTTCGCCAGGGATCGCCGGAGTTGGTTGCTGACCGACCGCTTGCATGTCCCCGCTAGCCGCGGTCGGCCTATCCCCATCCCAGCCATCGACTATTACCTGAAACTGGCCGAACATCTCGGCTGCCCTTCGGTCGACCGCCACATGTCTTTGAAGCTCCGCCGCGAAGACGAAGGGTTGGCCAGCTTGTTGTGGGATCGAGTCGGATTCTCGTCGAACTTGCCGACCGTTGTCATCAACAACAATGCCGCGACCAGTCCCACGCGGTTGTGGCCCGAGGATCGCGTGTTGCAACTCGCCAAAAAACTGGTGCGTCATCCCGAAATTCAAGTCCTGCTTCACTGCGGGCCGCGCGAGCGGGCGATGGCGGAGCAACTGGTGCAGCGAGCCTCGCACCCTCGCATCCAAAGCATGGGAATCCTGGACGAACTTCCGCTGGGACTTAGCTTTGCGGTCCTCGCCAAGGCGGCCGCGATCGTGTCGACCGACAGCGGCGCGCGATCGCTGGCGGTCGCTATGGACCGTCCCGTGGTAAGTCTGTTCGGACCAACCAAACCCGAATGGACACTCACCTACAATCAGCCGGAGATCATGCTTCGTCCCGACGCGCCTTGCCCGAGTTGCCGAAAATCGCCCACCTCCAAGAATAACGCTGGTCGCGATTGCGCCTGCCTTGAACGTATCTCTGTCGATCAGGTCTATCTGGCGACGCTCGCCCAGCTGAACGCTCAGCACCGAAAGAGTGAACGGTTAGCTGCCTGAATACGGAGACTCTGCGGCGACATCGATCCCGTTCACGGCGATGTAGCCCCGCATCGCTATTGTCCCATCGCCGCACTCAGCCAGCGAACAGAATCATGGGGATCGGCATCCGTGGCATCCCGCGAATCGGCTCGGGGCAACTTTCGATAGCTTGCCCGCGATGCCGTCAAGCGATCGCCGTCTCCCCTTCCTCACGCGACACCTCCTCGAGCAGGTCGAAGAGGGAGCCCCACGGCCGGCTACTACCGCTGGACAGGCTGATCGCGCAACTGCGAGCGGTGGTATAACCTCGGTCGCAACCATTAGCCCCCATCACGGCCCCGACACTCGCCGTCGCTGCCTCCGTCAGGCCCGGGAGGGCAAAGCCGCGATCCCCGCCCATACCGCAGCATTGCCCGGGATGGGGCGTAACGACCCGCTCGGCACAGGCGGCCGCCACGCGCAGCAATTTCTCTTCCAACCCCATTTTGTGGTTGGAACAGACACTATGAACCGCGACTACTGGCAGGCGGCGAAGGAGTGGGAGACGCGGCAGGATGTAGTCATGGGCAAACTCGACAGAATCGTAAATCTGCAGTCGCTGGTACCTGGCCGCTGTCGCCTCGGGCAAAGGCAGGCTGCACTGCCGGAGGAACGCCGAACAAGATCCGAGGTCGGTAACGATCGGCAAGGCGCCCTCATGGGACAACTGCCAAGCCCGTTCGATCCATTCGCTTTGCTTGTCGACCGCCGCCGCGAGGTAACCTTTCGAGGAAAAGGCTTGGCCACAGCACATCCCCAACGAAGCTTGCGGCAAGTACAGGCGATAGCCGGCTCGGCGGGCTACCTGCATCATCGATGGGGCGGTCCCCCCCATCATCCGCGACATGCACGCCGGCAAATAGATCCACTCGGCGGCCGACGGAAAGACCTCGTTTCGCGGCCGGCCCCCCGCCGCCAGGCTCGGGTGCCAGTAAGGAAAACCGGGGAAGAGCCGTCGCAGCATTCCCGTCAACGAGCTCATCGCTTGTGCGTTACCGAGCCGATTGCAGACCGTTCCCAGTCGCAGCGAGGCATGGACCAATCTCTCGGCAGTGGCAAAATGTCGAGCCAGCCAGCGGGCGAGTTGTTGATCCAAGCCACCGGTCCGCTGCCGCCGCAACTGCTTGACCAGATCGCCGGTGTTGATGGCCACGGGGCAATCCACGGCGCACAGCCCATCGGTGGCGCACGACTGTAAACCTTCGTAAAGATACTCTCGCTCCAAGGCCGCTTGCTTGGCCTTATCGCCGCTCTTGCCGAGTCGGGCCATGGCTCGCCGCACCACGATCCGCTGCCGTGGGCTTAGGGTAAAATCGCGGCTCGGGCAACGCGGTTCACAGGCCCCGCATTCAATGCATTTATCGACCACGTCCTCGACCACCGGCAGATCCTTCAAGTTGCGGGTATGCAAGGATGGGGTCGCAGTCAGGATCACATCCGGGTTGAGAATAGCGAGCGGATCGACGAGGTTCTTGAGTCGCCGCATCAAACCAACCGCCTCCGTCCCCCACTCGGTCTCGACAAAAGGAGCCATGTTGCGGCCAGTACCGTGTTCGGCTTTCAAAGCGCCGCGATAACGTTCGACGACCATCGCCACCATATCGTCGATGAATCGCGAGTACTTCTCGATGTCGCGAGCTTCACTCAGGCTTTGAGTAATGACGAAGTGAAGATTCCCGTCTTTGGCATGCCCGAAGATGATCCCGTTGTCGTAGTGATGCTTTCGAAAAAGCCCTTGCAGTTCCAAGATCGCTGGCCCTAACTGATCTACCGGTACCGCGATATCCTCGAGGATAGCGGCTTCGCCACGCCCGCGGACGGCGGCCACCGCCGGATACATTCCCTTCCGCAATTTCCACCAGGCGTACTGTTGTTTGGGTTGCTGGGTAATGGCGATCGGCTGCAAGGGAGACAACTTCGGCTCGATCGCGCTACGAAAGGCCTCCAGCTGTGCGGCGAGACCGGCAGCATCCGCCGCTTGAAACTCGAACAAGATGCCCATCACCTGGCGATGGGTATCGAGCAAATTCGGTAATTCCTCAGGAACCCCCTCCAACTCGCGGATCGACACCAGCGACGCATGATCCATCAATTCGACCGCCTGGCATCCTGCCTGGGTAAACCAAGGAATACTCTCACAGGCAGCCGACACATCGTTGAAGTAGGCCAAGCCCGTCGCCTTGTGCGGTAACTCGGGCAGGGTTTCCAGAACCGCTTCCGAGATGAAAGCCAGCGTCCCCTCGGCGCCGACCAGCAGGTGGGCAAAGATATCGAGTGGATGATCGTGGTCGAGGAAGGCATTGAGGCTATAACCCACAGTATTTTTCTGCTGGTACTTGTGGCGTATTTTTTGCGTCAAGGCCACAGACTTGCGGACTTCATCGCGGAGTTGGCATAAGCCGCCACTGATCGTGGCTTGCTCCTCTTCGAAGCGTGAATGCTCGCCGGTTCGGCTGGTATCCCACACCGAACCATCCAAGAGGATGAAGCGGAGGCTGCGCAGCGTGTGGTAGGCGTTGTGGCGGACGCCGCAACACATGCCGCTGGAATTGTTGGACAGGATCCCTCCCATCATGGCCGACATGATAGACGAGGGGTCGGGCCCGATTTTGCGACCATAGGCGTGCAGCTGCCGATTGACCATCCCGCCAATCGCCCCGGGCTGGACGCGAACGAGACAGCCCCGGTCCAGCGGCTCGATGGCCCGCCAGTGCCTGCCGATATCGACCAGCCAGCCATCGGTGATCGATTGTCCCGACAAGCTTGTCCCACCGGCCCGAAAGACCACCGGCCGCCGATGCGTCGTGGCCAGGGCAAAGATTCGCTGGATGTCGGCCTCCGTTTGCGGTTGGAGCACTGCTTCAGGGATCAGTAGGTAAGGACCAGCGTCATTGGCGAAAGCGTACCGAGCCGTGATCGAGGTCAGGACCTGAGACTCACCGAGGGCGGCGATGAGATGATTTTCGAGCATGTTATTCCTGAGCGTTAGTCGATGGCTGGCCGACGACGGGGGGGACCTTCTTCAGTAATTGCGCAGCGTTGCCGGCAAACAATCGCTGCAACTGCGCCGCCGTCCAATGCGGCTCCTCGCGCATCATGGCGTACATCCGATCGAGGGTCGCCCCTGACCCGACAAAATGCGATTTGTCTTCGCTGCGCGGCACCCCATCCTGGTCGACCCATACCCGCTGTTGCCCCAGCCGATGGTAGCCGGAGGGGAGCCCGGCAGCGCTGATGGCATCGCTGACGATGATGGTTCGCTCGTCTCCAAACCAATCAATCAACATCGCCAAGAGCCAGCGCGGAAGATGAAAGCCATCGGCGATCAGCGTCACCACCAATTCTCCGCGGAGACTCATCACCCGATGGAGGATATTGTCATGCCTAGCCATGGTGGCAGGGCAACCATTGCCGAGGTGGGTGAAACAAGCCAACCCGGCCGCCAAAGCCCGCTGGAGTTGGTCGCGTGACGCATCGGTGTGCCCGGCAGCCACCACGACCCCGCGCCGGGAAAGGAACTCAACCACCTCCGCCCGTGGATCCATTTCCGGCGCCAGGGTTACCATCTTTACCCAGCCTTGCCCAGCTTCCAACAAGCGACCTGCCGCCGCTACCGTCGCCGGCACGGCATGTTCCGGGGGATGAGCACCGATGTAACCGCTTACCGGGGAAAGGAAAGGGCCTTCCAGATGGATACCGATCGGCTGGGCGACCGTGGGCGGGGTCTGCTCGCAAAGCCACACCAACCGCCTGAGCTTGGCGGTCAGACTGTCCAGCGAATCGGTGATCAAGGTGGGGAGGAATTGCTTCGTGCCGTTTGCCGCCAGCCGCTGGCAGGCCGACAACCAGGCGTCGGTTTCCAGTTGCGGGGCGTTGAAGTCCACCCCCCAGCAACCGGT
>JBILTQ010000019.1:0-27796 GCA_044371435.1 Pirellulaceae bacterium
AAGGCGCCTCGGAGGAATTGATGGCTGATGGCGAAAGCCTGACCGGCAAGTACCTCAGCGGCGAACTCGTCGTCCCGCGTCCTCCCGGTCGGCGAAGCGGTAACGGCCATCGTCTGCGTTTGACCGGAGTCCACCGCAATAACCTGCAACATCTCGACGTCGAATTCCCTTTAGGATGCCTGATCGGGGTGACCGGCGTCAGCGGCAGCGGTAAAAGTTCACTGGTCACCGAGGTATTGACGCCGCTCCTGCTCAACCGGCTCAATGGAGCGGAAGCCGAGGCCAGCGGCTACGCCGAAGTCTTTGGCTTGGAATACCTCGACAAAATCATCGACATCGATCAGAGTCCGATCGGACGTACGCCGCGGAGCAATCCAGCCACGTACGTGAAAGTCTTCGATGAAATTCGCGATCTGTACGCCCAGCTGCCCGAGTCCAAGAAACGCGGCTACCCCGCAGGTCGTTTCAGCTTCAACACCCCGGGTGGCCGGTGCGAAGCGTGCGAAGGCAACGGGGCAACGCGGCTAGACATGGAGATGATGGCAGACCTGTGGATTACCTGCCCCGTCTGCAACGGCCGGCGTTACGATCATGAGACGCTGAATGTTCTCTTCAAAGGAAAGTCGATCGCCGATTGCCTGGAGATGGATATTCAGGAAGCAGCGGTTCACTTCGCGGCGATTCCCAAGCTGGCCGAAAAATTGAAAACACTTCAGGAAGTCGGTTTGGACTATCTCCAATTGGGGCAACCATCGCCGACCCTCTCGGGTGGCGAGGCCCAGCGAATCAAACTTTCCAAGGAACTCAGCCGTCGCTCGACCGGCAAGACCTTGTATGTTCTGGATGAACCGACGACCGGCCTGCATTTTCATGATATCGCCATGCTGCTGCAGGTGCTGCAGAGCCTGGTGGATCGCGGCAACACCGTCATCGTTGTCGAACACAACCTCGATCTGATTCAAGCCGCCGATTGGCTGATCGATCTCGGCCCGGCTGGCGGTGCGGCAGGCGGACGCATCGTCGCCCAGGGAACACCGGAGACCCTCTCGGAAATTCCCCACTCGCAAACCGGAAGGGCCTTGGCCAAATATTTCGCCGCTGCCGCCGCCAAGCGACGTCGCCTGGCCAGCCGCCGCCGATCGCGAAAGGGGAGAGTATCTTCAACTCCGGTTGCCCCCCACTCGAAGCGTCAGCCACCGGTGATCGGTCTGAGCGATCTGGTGGTGCGGGGTGCCGAGACCCACAACTTGCAGTCGGTCGACCTGTCCCTCAAGCATGGTTTGATGACTGTCTTCTGCGGGCGGAGTGGCAGCGGCAAAACCTCCTTGGCCTTTGACACTATCTACGCCGAGGGCCAGCGTCGCTTCACGGAGAGCCTGAGTTCTTACGCCCGGCAATTTGTCGGGCAAATGCCGAAGCCGCAGGTTCACAAAGTCGACGGTTTGGCCCCTTCGATCGCTCTCGAGCAGCGACGCCTGGGACATACACCGCGGTCGACCGTGGGGACAGTCACCGAAGTCTATGATTACCTGCGGGTCTTGATGGCCCGCTTGGCCACCATGCACTGCCCGGAATGCGAACGACCGATAGCGACCCAAACGCTCGATCAGATCGTCGATCGAGTGATGGCACTACCGGCCGGCCAGCGGCTGATGATCGCGGCCCCGATCGAAAGCGAAGAAGGCCGAGACTTGGCGTTCGATGATCGTTTTTTCGAAGAGCTGGAAGCCCGCGGCTTTGTCCGACTGCGTCTGGACGGCCGGACGATGATGATCCAGGACCGTCCACCTTTGTCGCCCCGCGCCCGTCATCGCCTGGAAGTGGTGGTGGATCGCTTGGTGGTGGATGCCAACCAACGTTCGCGCATTGCCGACAGCATCGAAACCGCCCTCGGTCTCGGACAAGGCAATGTTCGCTTCATCTTTCCCGAGGATGCACGGCCTGAGCCGCAATGGGAAGTTCAGGAGCAGTCGCTGAAACTGGCCTGCCTCGGATGCGGTCTCTCCTTCCGACCGCTGACTCCCCACAGTTTTTCTTTCAACACGCCGTTAGGCTGGTGCGAAGCCTGTGATGGATTAGGGGTAAGTTACGGGACCAATGTCACGGCCTTCCTTGACCAATCCAAGTCGTTGGCTGAAGGTGGGCTCAGCTTGTGGCCGGGCCTCAACGACGAACTGAGCCGTTCGATGCTGGATGTCTTCTGCCGAGCTACCGGCATCGCAGCCGATGTGCCCGTGGGTGGCCTCCCGATCAAGCAACGCAACATGCTCTTGTTCGGGACCGGCGATCAGTCCTACGCGCTGGGTAGTTTCAGCTTCCGCTTTCGCGGGCTCTACCCGACGCTGGAAGTTGCTGCCCGGTCTCATCCGCAACTGCGTTATTATCTCGAAGCCTTCACCGAAGAGGTCTCATGCCTTTCCTGCCGTGGCTCGAGACTGCGGCCGGAAGCGGCCAAGGCGGTACTGCGCGAAGTCACTATCGCCGATCTGGTCCAGATGTCGCTCGGTGAATTACACGCTACCCTCCAAGGCTGGCGATTGGATAAACGCGAGAAAGCCATCGCTGGTGAGTTGGTGCGCGAAATCCAATCGCGGCTGAACTTCCTGATCGAGATCGGGTTGGATTATCTCCACCTGGGACGCGCTGCCAATACGCTGAGCGGGGGGGAGGCTCAGCGCATTCGGTTGGCCGCCCAGTTGGGTAGCGGTCTATGCGGTGTCCTGTATGTGCTCGATGAGCCCACCATCGGCCTGCATCCCCGGGATAACCATCGTTTGATCCGCGCCCTGCATCGCCTGCGGGACCTCGGCAATTCGCTGATTGTCGTCGAGCACGATCGCGAGGTAATCGCCCACAGCGATCAACTCTGCGATTTCGGTCCGGGCTCGGGGGTCGAGGGTGGTCGAATCGTGGCTCAGGGAAACCCAGGGCAGATCGCCCGCCATCGGCAGAGTGTCACCGGTCCCTATTTGAGTGGAGCCAAGTCGATTGCCGTGCCGAGCAACCGGCGTCCGGTACCGGCCTTCGAGCCCGACAGCTATCGGTCGCGCCCGTCTGCCGATCGCGTGAAGTCGCCCGCCCCCAACCCGGGCTGGTTGGGAATTCGCGGCGCCAAAGCCAACACCTTGCGGGCTATCGATGTCGACATTCCCCTGGGCTGCCTGGTCGCGGTCACCGGCCCCAGCGGTTCCGGCAAGAGCAGCCTCATCAATGATATCTTGTATCCGGCCCTCGCTCGACAGTTGCATCGCGCGCAACTGGCTGTCGGTGCCCATCAGAGCATCGAAGGCATCCAGCAACTCGACAAGGTCGTTCGCGTCGACCAGTCACCCTTGGGTGTTTCCCCGTCGTCGACCCCAGCCACGTATACCGGCGTCTTCGACTTGATCCGGGCTCTTTATGCCAAATTGCCCGATGCCAAGGTCCGCGGCTTTACCGCCCGTCAGTTCAGCTTCAACGTACCGGGAGGGCGGTGTGAAAAATGTGAAGGCAATGGACAATGCCGTATCGAAATGCATTTCCTGCCGGACGTTTGGGTGGAGTGCGATGCTTGCCATGGTCGACGATTTACCGAAGAAACCCTGACCGTTCGCTTTCAAGGTAAATCTATCCACGATGTATTGATGATGAAGATCGCCCAAGCTCGCGACCTGTTCATCAACTTTCCGAAGATTCGGCAGATCCTGTCCACCCTTTGCGATGTCGGTCTAGACTATCTTGCCTTAGGGCAATCTGCCGCCACCCTCAGTGGCGGTGAAGCCCAACGGGTCAAGCTGGCAGCGGAATTGGCTCGACCAGCCACTGGTCGCACCCTCTACCTGCTGGATGAACCGACGACTGGTTTGCATTTTGATGATATCGCCAAACTGCTCAAGGTCCTCCATCGCCTGGTCGATGTCGGCAACACGGTGGTGGTCATCGAACATAACCTGGACGTGATCAAGTCAGTGGACTGGGTGATCGAGTTGGGGCCAGAGGCTGGCTGGCAGGGAGGGCAGCTCGTCTTTGCCGGGACCCCGGAAGCTTTGGTGGCCTATGCCCACAGCCAACGCCAAGCCGAGGAAGGGTGGCGCGTCCGCGAAGGCCGACCGCCGTCCAAGACGCGGGCTGCCAAGCCGGGGCTTCGCGCGTATACCGGCGAAGCCCTCGGGCCGATCCTGGAAGCGGGCCCCATCGAAAGGCGGAAACCCTACGATCCGGCCGAGGAAGCCATACCCACCACCGAGGAGCCGGTGGCCCCGTTGATTACGGGAAAGAACCTGGCTCCCTGGGAAGTCGACGGACGCCGTTGGCATCTGGAAACCGGGACCGACCGGCGCGGCCGACCAGTCCTTTGGGAGCGCAGCATGCTCCGTCCGCTGATCGAGCATCTGGAGGCCTCGGCGGCTTTCGGACCGGTTCAGTGGAATTCGCACAGCACCGTCGAAGTTCCCGCCAGGATTCGGGCTCGCGGCTGGTTCTTGCACGCTCTGACGGTGGAATCGCCATGGCTCAAACTCAAGTTTCGCTTGCCGCGCGGCTCCTTCACCAAAGCCGAGTTGCTTGAGCAATTCAAACTTCCACCCCTCTCGCAAATGGAAGGCGTCCAGACTTTTCAGCGGGATGCCCGCACTTATGTCGAGGTCGGCAGTGATTGGCTGGAGCTGGAGTTGAGGTTACACTTGCGAAGCGAATTGGATCATCCCACATTTTGGCGATGGCTCGATCGGGCGATCGAAGCTTTCGTGGAGGCAACCAGCGATCACTGAGGGGCAAGATGGTTGGAGACAGGCGGCAGAAGCTGGCGTCGGTCGTGTACGCGATGCGCGACTTGAATAATTTTTCAGCTGACGAAGCAAAACTGGTTTGTTGCGACTGCGCGCCGGCTTATGTTTCGAAAACGATCAAGGATTTGATTCGCGGTGGGCTGCTCTCGCCGGTCATCCTTGCCGACAAAGAACTGTTGCGCTGGAATCCTTCGAGCGCTGAGGTCCTCGACTCCTGGATTACCCGTCATATCCACGGTGAACAGGTCAAGGAAACCCCCGAGGAGAATCGCCCGCGCGAGCGTTTGTTGCGGTTAGGGGTCGAGAAGTTAAGCGACGATCAGTTGCTGGCGATCCTGATTCGCGTGGGTGTCACGGGCGAATCGGCGGTCCAAGCTGGCAGGATCCTCGCCAATCGCTTCGTCGATCGCTGGCAATCCTTCCCCGAGGCGAGCTTGAATGAACTCCGCAGCCTCAGCCGCGCGATACGCAAGGATAGCTTCTGTCAGATCATGGCCGGTATTGAATTGGGCCGACGCATCGCCGCTGTCAAAGCGGAACAAACCGAGAAGCACTTGCGCATTCGCGGCTCGGAAGATGCCATCCGCTACTGCATGCAGGTTTTCGACAGGCTCGCATTCGATGGCAAGCAAGAGCAGTTCCATATCGTCACGCTCGATACCCAGCATGGTCCTATCAATCAGCATCTGATCACCGTTGGTACTTTGGATGCCAGCCTGGTTCACCCCCGCGAAGTTTTTCGTCCCGCCATCCGCGATGCAGCCTCCGCCATCCTGCTGGTGCATAACCATCCGTCCGGCGATCCCACCCCAAGCCATGAAGATCGAGCCGTGACGCGAAAGCTGCGGGATGTCGGTGAATTGATCGGCATCCGGATCCTCGATCATATCATCGTGGCCCGGGAGAGCGGCCGCAGCCTGATGGCCGATGGACTATAGTCGCCGCCACCTGCCCGGCTCGAGTTGGCCCGAAGAACGCTGCGGAGATATCGATCGAACCCGGGTCGCCACGGAGTTCTACCGGGACAGCCGGGGGTGGGCGGCGGCGAAGAGTGGCCATGCCGGACCGGCCGGAGCAGTTCGGAAGTTGACAAGCCATACCTCTTCCGCTGAAGATGGCACATCGTTTCTGCATCGAGTCCGTTACTTTGTCCTCCGACACCCGAGTGCCCCATGCTTTCACCTTCCCCAGCCCTCAGCCGTCGCCAGTTGCTCGGTCACGCTCTGGGATCGACAGCCCTGCTGGGCATCTCCCGCCAGGCCTGGGCCCACCCCGCCCATCCGCATATCCTGTTGCGATCCTCGTGGCAAACGGTCAATATCGGAGATATCGCCCATACCCCTGGGGTGCTAGCCTTGCTGGAACGCTACCTGCCGCAGGCCGAGATTCGCTTGTGGCCGAGCAGCCTGGCCGATGGGGTCGAGACCATGCTGCAGCGACGCTTCCCGCAAGTCAAGTTGCTGCAGAGCCAGGCGGCAATCGATGAGGCTTTTCAGGAATGCGATTTCATGCTGCATGGCTCGGGGCCCTCGCTCGTCGCCCAACGCGATGTCGAACGCTGGCTGACTCAAACCGGCAAACCCTTCGGTGTCTACGGTATCACCTTGCCGCGGACCGAATCGAGCGCGATAGCTCCGACGCCTGACGCGACGTTCCGCAAAACGCTGGATATCTTGGACCAGGCGCGCTTCGTATTTTTTCGCGATTCCCAGTCGCTGGCGCTGGCCCAGGAGTTGGGTTGTCGTTGCCCGATCATGGAATTTGGACCGGATGGAGCTTTTGCCACCGACCTTCGCGACGACGATGCCGCCCAAGCCTTCCTGGCCAGGCATCAGCTGGAGACCGGGAAATTTTTATGTTGCATTCCGCGGTTGCGTTACACCCCGTATTGGCTGATCCCTTCGAAAAAACGTCCCTTCGATGAGGTCAAGCATGCGCGGAATGAGGCGATGAAAGAGCACGACCATGCGCCGCTGCGGCAGGCGATCGAAGAGGTAGTGCGGCAGACCGAGCTTAACATCCTGCTCTGCCCTGAAGACCAGACACAGATGGCCGTTGGCCGAGAATTGATCTACGATCGGCTCCCGGACGAGATACGCCGACGGGTCGTCTGGCGTCCCGATTATTGGCTCCCCGGGGAAGCCCTTTCAACCTACATTCGCAGCGCAGGGCTATTCGGTAATGAGATGCACTCACCGATCATGTGTATCGGCAATGGAGTACCAGCGATCGTTTGTCGTTGGACGGAGCAAACCAGTAAAGGCTTGATGTGGCGCGATATCGGCCTTGAGGATTGGCTCTTCGATTTTGATAACCCGGCCGACCTCGCGCGGTTGCCGGAGACTGTCTTACAGCTAGCCCGGGAACCGTCCCAAGCCCGAGCCAAAGCTCGCCAAGCCCGTCTTTTCGTCGAACAGCGTCAGCAGGCAACCATGGCCATCCTGGGTAAAGCCCTGCAAGCATCGTGATGATTTTATTTCTATGGAGGTGAAGAAGATGATCCAAAGAAGTCTAGGTATCCTGGTCCTGCTAGGTATTGGGGTTTGTCCCTTGGCGATCGGACAACAAGCGTCGGGTACCGCCGAAGCCGCGCCGGCTGGCTTCGCGCGAATCGACGGTGTCAGCCCCGACTGGAAAACCTTGACCGCGGATGACTTTGAACAAGCCAACTGTGATCCCGAGACCTTCACCTGGGAAGGGAGCACGGTCAAGTGCGCCGGCCAACCGGTGGGAGTTCTCCGATCGAAGAAAGAATACCGTAACTTGGAGTGGGTCGCCTGGTGGCGGCACCTATCCCATGGCGGCAACTCGGGGTTCTTTGTCTGGACCCCGTCCTCGGCCTTGCAGGGGCTGAAACCGGGGACGCTACCCAAAGGTGGGATCGAAGTTCAGATGCTCGATCATGGCTACACCGACAAATACCGGCAGCGGACTGGCAAGGAACCTGATTGGTTCACCACCCATGGGGACATCTTTGCCGTAGGAACTTCCAAACTGACCCCCTTTGAACCCAGGTCGCCCAACGGATCGCGAAGTTTTCCTCGAGCCAACCATAGCCTCGGTACGCCGCAGTGGAATCATTACTACATCCGAGCCATCCAGGGCGAGGTTCGGCTGTGGGTCAATGGTTACGAGGTTTCGGGTGGCCGCGGCGCGGATCCCGCTAGTGGCCACCTCTGCTTGGAATCGGAAGGAGCCCCGGTCGAGTGGAAAGAGATTCGGCTGAGGGAACTGCCGTAAGCTTCCACCGTTCCAGCCGAACCGTGTTAACGTTGGAGCGACTGCCCATCGTGCTCAGCCAGGTACTCGAAGGAGTGATCGAGTCGCCTTTGCAGTGTGAGAGCCTCGGCCCGGTCAGGATAGGCCTGAAGAATTTTCCCTAACGACATGCGGGCATCGACCAGCTCACCGACCTGGAAATAGCAGTAGGCCAATTGCAGTTGACGGTCGGGTTGATCGATGGGAAGTGAGTCGCCTACCGCCCGCAGCGCTGCCAGGGCCTCATCGCGACGGCCGAGATCGATCAAGGCTTGGGCGCGGAGGAGTTGCGTTTCGCCGGTGTGACATTGCGAGGGACGGATATCCACCATCCGATCGAGAGTCGCTAGGGCTCGGTTGGGGCGACCGATGGCGCGATAGGCTTCGGCAACGGCTAACTGGACCTGAGGATAATCGGGTTGCAGCAGGAGCGCGCGATGATAGCTTTCCATGGCCGCGTGGGGAGCCTGCTGACGGAATTGGCTGTCGCCGAGCAGGGCCCAGGCATCCGCCCGGTCGCGATGGGACTTCAAAACCTGCCTTGCCTGTTCCTCGGCCGCCGGTGCATTCCCTTCCGCCAAATACATCTGCCCCAACCTGACAACATATTCAGGATTGCTTCCCGAGAGCCGAATCGCCTCGCGCATGTGCGCGATGGCGGCTTGCGGTTGGCCTTTCTCCCAGAGGATCGTCGCGTAACCCCAATGGGCCCGCTCATCCGTCGGGCAGTGCTGGAGCGCCTCGGTAAACAAGGTCTCCGCGTCGTGAAGTCGCGACCGCCGCAGCAGGTCGGCACCGCGCAAGGAAAGCTGACGGGCCCGAACCAGATGACCATCCGGCAAGGTACGCTGCAAGGTACGACACCCCCCGAAGATCAGCCAAGGCAGGCACATCCATAGGGCCAACTGGCTAATTCGGATAGCTTTCGACGCGAGCGCGGTTATCTTTTTATCTTGGGCGTTCGGCAGCAACGGCATCCCTCCGTGCTTAGCCATAGCAAGATCTGGGCCCCCATCGCAAGTTAAACCGGGTCAACCTCTTACTTTATCAGCCTCGACCTATGCCTGTAACCTATCGCGGACTCGAATTGGAATGCCTTTACCCCGACTCCTGGAAACTTACCGAAGACCACTACGACCAGGATATCGCCGGCTTTACCATCGAGAGCCCGGATGCGGCCTTCTTCTCCCTGGTCCGCTATCCCTGGACCTGTGCCCCGCGCGAGGTTTTGGAAAAGGCGATTCCTGCCATGGAATCGGAATATGACCAGTTCGAAACCCACCCCATGGATGCCAAGCTGGGTATCGCCGACGCTCGCTCCATGGAAATCCACTTTTATTGCCTGGATCTACTGGTCACCTCGCAACTAATCGCTTTTACCATCCGCCCCTATACTTACCTGGTGCAACTACAAGCGGAGGATCGGGCCTTCGACCAACTGCAGCTTGTCTTCCGCGCCATGCTGACCACCATTTTTCGGTCGCTCGGACACGAATTGCCCGAAGCTCGATAAGCCGCCAATCCGGGAGCGGAAGCTAGACGGTTTGTAAAAAGGTATGCTAGCGTTTGTAATTTTTACAAGGCGAGACGGGCTCGGGACGCTCCCTGCGTCCGTCCGGAAGTCAATAAACTCCACCCAAACCCACTCTCTTTCCAATCCTCACAGGCGATTAGCTTCTCTATCCTGGAATAAGATTAATTTCGATGAGTGGCACGGGGCATGCATAGTAGTTGGGTGTCTCTTGGTTGCGAGCGTTCAGCAATTTGAACGAGTATGGCCAACACAGCGGTTGACTTCGATACCGGCTCACCATCACGAACCAGGAACACCCCAAGACAGGGATGCACCGTGATCTAAGTGGCGATCGCCCGCAACCCGAACAGGTTGCCAATGCGACAGACCTCCATCCTAAGGTTAGGCCCAGCTTTCACGGTAGAACAAGCCCACCGAGCGCACTCTCGATCCTTCAGGCGCTCGGTGGGCTATTTCTTTTATCCGTTACCGCGACCTCACACTCGGCGAGGAGGGGGAAAAGCTGGCCCGTTCATCTATTCCCTAGCCTAGGACCTGCGACAGCCTGGGCCCTATTCGAAAACCGACAGCCGACCGCGACCGGTTGCCGCCGATGCCTGCCGTTGGTCAGGTCTTGGTCAGGCAAAACTATTTCCCTAAGCGATAACGCACGGCGAGAGGGAGCAGGAAGAACGCCAGCATCCAAAAGAGCGAACTGATCGGCCACCCCATCAGGGAGGCCAAGGCTTCCATGGCTTGATAGAGAGGCCCCGAGAAAAGGATCCCAACAAAGTTCGCCTGGTTCATGGTGCCGATCATTCGCCCCTTTAAGGCCGCGGGAGGCTGGTCTTGGAGGAACACCTGAAGGGGAACGGCATAGATGGCTGCGAAGCCCCCCAGCAGCAACAGCAACAGGAAGCAGCCGAAATATCCCAGCCAGTGCTGACCATCTTTCAGCCAACCGCCCAACAAGACCAAGGCCAAAACCATCCCCCCCAACCCCAGACTGACTTGATGGGTCGGGCTCCATCCTTTGAAGACGACGGCCGCCAGGACCGAACCGGCCATGATCCCCAAAGCCGTGGCTGCCGTGAGCAAGCTGGTAGAGGTCGAAGCCACTTGCAGTTGGCTCAAACCAAGGCGATTGACAGTCGGCAGGACGATCCCCGAGACCATCCAAAAGATACACGATACCAACAGCGCCTTGAGCAGCGGCCGATCCCGCCACAGGAGTTCTCGCACCGAAGCGGCCAATCCCCAATCCTCCCAGGACAAACGAGCCTCGGGTTGGGCGGCGGGAGTCCGACGAATCCAGGTCGAGGTCCAGGTCCCGACCACAGCGATCGCCAGACAGATGGCCGAGGCCAACCACAGCCGCGATGGCTGGGCGCTACCCAACCCTGCTGCCTCGAGCTGGGCTGGTAGCGGTACAGATTTCGGCGTCGAGGTATGAAAGATGCGCTCGAAGAGGATCCCGGCCACCACTGTCCCAAAGATGATCGCCAGGAAGGTAGTCATCAGGATCAAACCATTGGCTTTAGGCAAATCCTTCTTGGTGAATAACTCCGGTAAGATACCGTACTTCCCGGGTCCAAAGAACGCGCTATGCGTCCCCATCAGCGCCAAAACGCACCAGGTTCCCGCCATGCCCCACCAGTCATAGAACATGAACGCCAACATTCCCAATCCCATGATGACGATTTCGGCCACCTTGGCCCAAACGATCACCCGCCGTTTGGGGTAACGATCGGACAGATAGCCGGCGAAGCCGCTAAAGATGACGAAAGGGAGAGAGAAAACCATATTCGCCCAGCCTTGGACATCGAGCCCGGGCTTGTCGCTGACGGCCTTTTGCATAGCCGCGATCGCCACCGGCGTAGCCAGCAACAAGATGATCTGCTTGAAGAGGTTGTCGTTGAACGCCCCAAGGAATTGGGTGACGAGCAACCCCCAAAAGGAGCGGTTCGCCAGGAGCCTGGGGGCCGCAACCGTCGCCGTCGACGATTCCGTAGCTTCGGTAAACCGGGGGGCCGAGGCATCGCCAGTTGGCAAGCTCGCGGTCATGGCTTCGCCCCCACTGGATTCACCGAGATCTGCAGGTGAGGGATGGCTTGCAAAACCGCCAGCATGCTCGCGTAGGGATTGAAATCGTCGCAGGCCGAATCGACCAGTTTCAAATAGGTTGCATTCGTCCGATCCGATTCGCGCGTCGCATCGACGTTTACCCAATGGTCGCGTAGGTAGACTTCGGTCCAGCAATGAAAAACCATCGCCGGCGATTCGGACGAGCCGTTGTACATCACCCCCCAAGCGACCCGCGATGGGACCTTCAACGCCCGCACCACCGCCGCCAGCAGCATCGCATGTTCGGTGCTATCCCCGGCTTGACTACGGGCTACCTCGGCAGCGCTAGCGATTCTCGGGGAAAAATCCTGCTTGTTCTTGATCCAGCGAAAAACGCCGCGACGCAGCTTCTCCAACTTGCTGATGTCGGCCGTCGCATCCTGCACAAAGTCGTTCGCTAGTTTCTTCACCAGCCGATCGTCAGCTTGCAAAATCGGGGAAGGAAGCAGGTAACTCTCGTCGGCTTTCGGTTCAGGGGTAACCCCCGGGGGCAAACCAGTCCGTTCCTGCATGGCATGGATCGTCACTTGGGTCGAAAGCGGCGTAAGCATCCGGACGCTTTGGTTGGTCCGCGAAGGGATTGTCCAGCGCGAATCGCTATGGGTGTTGGCCAGCTGAAAAATCAACGAGGGGACTTCCTCGACGTCCTCGATCACGCCTGCAAGTGTCACCGATCGCTGGCTCAGACCTTCACAAGCCGCCGCATCGCGGACACTCTCGGCCAGCGAACGCTCGCAACGAAACGAGCGGATATCGGTCGATGGATGGTAGCTCTTGAGCGGCTCGCCCGCCTCGTTCAACCAAAGGGTGCTCTCCATCCCCCGCTCCTCGATCGAAGCCCGAGCCACGACCTCCAACAACCGATGCTGTAATCCATCGAGCAACGGTGTGCTCACATAGTCTTTGGCCTGAAACTCTAGCTTGAGCATGTCACCGCTGATCGGGTCGAGCCAGGAAAAGGCTCGGCTCTCCCCGGGTTTCAGCGGTTGGCCACGCAGCGTTTGAATATCGGCGAAGGGACCACCGAAATCATCGCCCCAGTCGATTTCCTTACCGATGGCTTTTCCCGCTTGAGTTACCTGCAAACGCAGCTTGCCAAGCACTACGCTGCCTTCAATGCTCGTCTCCATCGGCCCCTGCTTCAGCTTGGCTTCCACTGTGCGGAGACTGCCGTCGACCTCTTCAATCGTCATTACCTGCAGGTGTTGGTCGCGTTGCTGCCCCTGAAAAGAAACCTGTTTGAAGACCTCGGCGTCAAGCCGATAGATACCGGCCGACCCGACAGCCGATGGTCCAACGCGGGTGTGGGAATACCCTACCGGCTGATTACCGAGATACTGGATTTCCCAAAATTCGTAAGGTAAATCATCCGGTTGAATCCACCGCTCCGGCCGCGAATAAGCAGCTTGCTTGGAAGTCGCTGCTTTGCTGGTCTTTCCCTCTTTCCCGCTGGCTGCGACTTTAGACCGCAAATTTTTGGGGGGCGGTAAGTCCGACATCCCCAGCTCGTCGAGGACAGCTTTACCCGCCGGATCCGGCGGTGCCTCAGGAGTCATTTGCCGAACGCCTGGCGAACCGCCAGCCAACGACGCGGTCTGATCGCGGCCCGCATCACATCCGCTGATGACGGACAGTATCAGCCCAAGTACGCAGGATCGTTCGCGAACGGTCATCCACTCCACAAAGCACCTTTGCCAGCACAACATGCTCAATCTCTCACACCCATGCTGTGGTTATACCACGAAAGCCCTTTACGAATCACTCCCAGTCCGTCAGCCCGCACCAGCGGCCCGGGACACTCTCTTGACCTGTAGCTTGCAGTTCCGCTACCTCTTCCCTCGGATCGCTTCTCTCTTCATGCCTGATGGGCTTTTTATGAAGTTCCTATGCCAGCCGCTATGGGCCTTGACCGGTATCTTCCTTGTCGGCTGCAGCGTGCCATGGATGCAAAAGTCCAGTGAGAACGACTTGCAGAAACGCGATCAGGCAGTGCGCGAGGTGATGGCCAGCAAAGAGCGACCACGGATCGTCGGCGATGCTGCCCGCGTCCGCTGGACGGAGACCCACGAATACGAGGGCTTCGGCGTCGTCAACGGCCTGCTCGATACCGGTGGCGACGTGAAACCTGGGAGTCAGCGGACCTACATTTTGAACGAGATGCGGGCCGATGGGGTCGAAAACCCGAACTCGATCCTGGCCCTGAAGTCGACAGCTTTGTCGCGGATCGCGGTTATCGTCGGCCCGCAACACAACAAAGGGGACCACCTCGATGCGATCGTAGAAATCGCTAGCGATTGCGATGCCACCAGCCTCCGCAACGGCTGGTTGATGCCCAGTCACGTCCGCGAGATGGCCTTGCTGGGCGGCGCCGTGCGTCAAAGCGATCTCAAGGCCCGTGTCAAAGGCCCCTTGGTCTTGCTCCCCCCCAGCGTGACCAACCGGCGCGGCGATCATCGGTCGGCGATCATTCTGGGGGGGGCCCAATTGATCGAATCGCGACGCTTTGCCTTGGCCATTCGCGACGATATCAGCCATGTGACGACCGCGGCCAACATGAGTCGAGCGATCAATGACCGCTACTCGTTCTACGATGGCTCCGAGCGGCGAGGGGTAGCCACCGCCAAAAACGATCGGATGATCATGCTGGACGTTCCCGAACGCTACCGTTGGGATATCGAACATTATGCCGATCTGATCCTGTCGATCGGCTTCTCGGAAACCCCCGAACTTCGCGCGGAACGGGTCGACAAATGCCGTCGCTGGCTGCAGGAACCGATCGCCGCCCGCAACGCCTGCCTGCAGTTGGAAGGTTTAGGCGATGAAGGGATTCCGGTCCTCAGCCAAGGTTTGACTCATCCTGACCCCGAGATTCGCCTCCACGCCGCCTATTCCCTGGCTTATCTCGACCACCCACCGGCCGTCCCGGTCTTGGCGGAACTGGCCAGGCAGGATTCGAAGTGGAGTGCCCGATGCCTGATCGGGCTGCAAGTCCTCAATCATTACTCGGCGAAAGAAGCCTTGGTGGAGTTGATGCAGGAAGCGGATCCATGGCTCCGCAACGGCGCGCTGTGGGCCCTGCGACGCCGCGATCCCAAGGATACGCTGACGCAAGGCTTTGCCGTGGGAGACCTGACCCAGGTCGTCACGATCCCGAGCACCCAACCCTTGCTGGCAGTCTCGCTGGAAGAGCGAGCCGAGCTTGCCCTGTTCGGCGGTAACTTCCCTGTCACCATGAAAGACTTCTACGAAGTCAACTCGCGACTCACCATTCGAAAACAAGACGATGGACGCTTGCGAATGGTACGATTCCAACCGAAGGACGAGGACTTGACCGCCATCGTCCAGCCGGATGTGCTGAGCGTCCTCGAGGGCTTCCGGCGGATCGGTGCGACCTATAACGATGTCGTCTGGTGGCTAGAAGAAGCTTCGCAGAACGGCTGGGTGGCAGCGCCAATCGCCATGAACCCCCGACCAGCCAACAATCATGCCGCCTATCGATTCCTCTGCGACCAGGTCGAGGCGGAAGCCGCCAAGCCCTCCTCCGAGTCGGTCGAGGTCTCCCCATCCAGCTCCCCGGCCGAAACTCGAGGTGAAACGAGTAGTTGGTGGCCCTGGAAGGGTTGAACCAACGAATGCAGCTCGCTCGGCAGGGCTTGGCTTCAAGGAACCCAGCCTTGACCGCGGGTGACCGGGACTTCGGCGACTGGCGAAGTCCGGGCTGGGGGGGCGAGCGATGCTCTAGAGCTGTTTGTCCAGAGCCAACTGATGGAAGAAGTGGGGGACTTTGTCCTGATTTTTCAACAACCAGTCGATATTCGGTTCGCCCGACATGGCTTTGGCGATAGCTTTGGTGGTCGCTTCGCGATTGGTGCGGAAGAGGATTTCCGGATCATACTCCTCGTCGACGATCGAAGGATCGAGCCAAACACTGACAATGATCCCCAACTCTTCGGCTTTGCTCTTGGGTAGGTGCCCGGCTCGAACCGCGTCCAACACGCCATGGGCGATCGCGGCCTGGACGGTTCCCATCAAGATATTGGTATACTTGGAACTGTTGACCGTCACCTTGCTGACCATCACCGTCGCCGGTTTGACCATGTAGTCGCTGTTGAGGATGGCAAAAACCTTGGTGTGGCCTTTGACCTGATTCCCGATCAGATCGGCAATGGCATAACCAACCGGTCCATCGAGTTCACCGATGACGACTTCGGGTTCCGCGGCCGACCATGCCGCTTTATCCTCAACCAACGCCTCGCCGCATCGCAACACGACACGTCTGGTCGCTTTGGAACTCTTGCTCACCGTAGCTTTTTTCTTTTTGGGCATGATGCTTCGCTTGTCAAAGGATCTCGAACAGGATGGAGAGAACAGGACATTACCGGATGTCCCCGGCCGTTTCATCGTCAAGCCGGATTCGCAGGAGGATGCAGTTCGGGTCGCAAGTAAATGAAGGATTTCCCTAACCTACCGCCGTAATTGCCGGCGGAGATGCGGAGCAGCCCCGGAGTATCTTTGGCTGCTGCCACCGCGGCCAGGCAGGCCGTGGTGACCGCCTCGAGATCGCGGCCATTGACGATGATTTCCATGATCGACTGCACACCCTCCGGCACCCGCGACGCCTCCCCCAGCTTTCCCTTGAGCGTCGGACAGAACTCGGCAAAAGTGCTGGCGATCAAAAACTTGTATTGGCTGCCGGCTTTGCTGCCGCTGGCGGCTACCCCTCCCGGAAAGGTGGTGATCACCCCTGGGGCTGCGTCGGCTGCCGCAGCCCCCTTTTCAGCCGCGCTGATCGCTGCTTCCGCCGAGTCCCCCATGAACCAGACATTCCCCCCCATCAATCCGTCAGCGAATCCGAAGCGGCGACTGAGGAAAAATTCGCCACCGAGGATTGGGATAACCCAGCCCGGTTGGCCGTAGCGAACGTCGCGAAACTGATGCCCATCACCGAAGAACGCGATTTTTCGGCCGAGCTTAAAATAGGGATCGGAATCAAGGGCGTTGAAGCAACGTGCGGTAGGGCAGGTAAGGACATTCTGGCTGATTCGCTGAAGCATCACGCGTTCCAGGTGTTCGACTCGATCCTTGCGAAAACGCGGGACGTGAAACTGGAGGTAAGCGCCCGGTCGTCCATCGGGGGTCGTCTCGCCGGAACTGACACCGTCGACGTACGCTTCCACGCCTGCTTCGCAATCGCAGAGAATGGTGCTCGAGGCATGCCCGGTAGCCGCCCGACTAGCAGCCTCCAACCATTTCCGATTGGCCGCGGTTACCAAAACACGCCCATAAAGGCTGCGAAAGGCCTCGGCGTAGGTATCTTCGATGACCGCCACCGGTTGGCTGGCCGCTGGTTGTGGTAAGCCGCTGGTCACGCTCCACCTCGCCCCTTCCCTGGATAGACCGCAGCTTCGGTCACCACCTTGTCCATATAGATATCGTGGCTTTCCGCCGGTATCTCCTCGAACAACTGGCACTCGAAGGCCAGCGCTACCAGCGGAGCATCGGCCCTGGCATGTTGCAGCAGTTTGTCGTAATAGCCTTTGCCATGCCCTGTCCGACCGCCATGACGATCGAAGGCAACCCCGGGCACCATCACCAAATCGAGATCCGCTGGCTGCAAATGCTTGGACTCCACCGCTCGCAAAGCGACTTTCGGCTCGAGGATTCGATACATGCCCAGTTCCAATTCATCCATATTCTCGAGATGAAACAATTCGAGCTCACCCTCCTTGCAGTAGGGAACGACGATCCGCTTGCCGCTGGCCAAGGCCGCCGGTAAGGCATGCCGGGTACGAACTTCATCGCGGACATCGACATAGTACATCACCGTCCTTGCCGCCTCGTATTCGGGCAAAGCCACGAAACGGTCGACAATTCGACGCGAGAGCTCCTCCTTGTCCGGCTGCTGCTTGCGATTCTCGTGGGCTTGTTGGCGAATGATATTTTTGCGTTCGTGCAGTTCCATGGTGGTTCCAGCCGTGGTGATGATGGGACGGCAACATGATACCGTACTTTGCGCTGGTTTGAAGAAGGATCGAAAGGCTTCAGCAATTCACCGCGTTGACCGCCAAACCACCCAGGGACGTTTCTTTGTATTTTGCCTGCATGTCGACCCCGGTTTGTCGCATGGTTTCAATGACTTTGTCGAGCGAAACACGATGGCGACCATCGCCGTATAAGACGGCCAGGCGGGCAGCGTTGATGGCCTTGGCCGCCCCCATGGTATTGCGTTCGATACATGGAATTTGGACCAGCCCCAACACTGGATCGCAGGTCAAGCCCAAGCAATGTTCCATCCCGATTTCAGCGGCATGTTCGATTTGCGGCGGTGTCCCCCCCAGGCAAGCTGCCAGTCCAGCCGCCGCCATCGAACAGGCGACCCCGACTTCGCCTTGGCAACCCATCTCCGCCGCCGATAACGAAGCGTTCCGCTTGTAGAGCAGGCCGATGGCGCCGGCCGTCTTGAGGAATGTATGCACACAGCCCCGCCCCGACTGCCGATGGAAATGCAGGTAGTAACCGAGGACGGCTGGGATGATACCGGCCGCGCCGTTGGTGGGCGCGGTGACGACTCGCCCTCCGGCGGCGTTCTCTTCGTTGACCGCCAAGGCAAAAAGGCTGACCCAATCGAAGACTTGAGCCGGATCGGCAAGCGGTGGCGAGGAGGCGGCCAGCGTGTCAGACTCCTCGAGAATTCGACTCGGCACACATCCCAAGGCTCGCGCCATCCGCGGCGCGCGACGGGCCAAGCCTAACCCGCCCGGCAAAATACCATCCGTCTGGCAACCCCGACGAATACAATCGCGCATCGCCACCCACAGCCGATCCAGGCCGGCGGCAATCTCGCTGGGGGTACGCCAGGCAGCCTCGTTGCGTTCCACCACTTCCGCCATACTCAGACGATGCTCCGCGCACATCGCCAGCAACTCAGCCGCGTTGCGAAAATCGAAAGGTACCGGGCAGGCCTTGGCCGAAGGTACCACTGTCGACGATGCCGGTAACTGATCATCGCGGACGACAAACCCGCCGCCGATCGAGTAGTACGTATGGGTGAGGAGCAACTCGCCTTGTCGATCCCAGGCGCTCAGGCATAAGGCGTTGGGATGAAAAGCAAGACTTTGATCCCGATGAAAGCGGAGGTCGCGAGACTCGATGAACTCAATCGCAACCCCGGCATCCCAAGCCAAACGCTGGCTTTGGCGGAGCGATGCTAGCGACCGTCGCATCTGCTCTACTTCGACCTCCGCTGGATGCCAACCAGCCAAGCCAGCCAAGACGGCATCGTCGGTCTGATGCCCTCGCCCGGTCAAGGCTAACGATCCAAAGAGATCTACCGTCAAGCGATGAATCGCCAGCTGCGGGATAATAGACGAACATTTTTTCACGAAATCGTTTGCAGCAATCATCGGTCCCATGGTGTGGGAACTCGAAGGTCCGATACCGACTTTAAATAAATCGAAGATACTGATCATGAGCTGCAGGAGGTTGAAGGAAGCCGCAGGAGCGAACAGGCTCGATCAGGACGAGTCTGCCCAATCGTCACCGCGCTCGCCAAGGGCAACCGCCCAAGCCTGTCGACAAATTGACCAGGCTGGACCTTGGGCGACGAGAAACTTCGGGCTAGGATAGCACAATCGGAGTGGGGATGCGGCAAAAGCGGTCTCGAGCCAGGCTGGGACGATCCGCAAAAGGTAGCGCAGAACGACGTGGACATTCAGGACAAAGCGACGACTTTACGGTTTTGGCTTCCCGTAGCCATCGCCATCGGTTTGTTTGTGATCGCGCGCCTGCCCATGATCGTGCACGCCCCCGGGCAGATGGACGAGCAATGGTTTGCGGTCCCGGGGTTAACCGTGCTGGAGGAGGGCATTCCGCGAATTCCCTATTGCCCGACGCGGCGTCGCGAGACCTTCTTCGAGAACGCGGATCGCTGTTTGTTCGCCCTTCCCCCAGCCTTGCATTACTTGCAAGCCCCTTTCTTTGCCCTGATGCCGCCGGGCTATCTTCCCGCCCGGATGCCGCCTTTCCTCGGCGGCATCCTCGCCCTGGTGATGATCGGATGCTTGACGCGAAGGCTGCTTTCCTCCCCTTGGGTGCTGGGGGTGGCGTTGGGAATGTTTGCACTTTCGCGACCGCTGATGTTCACCGCCATTACTGCTCGCCCTGATTTACTGGCCGCGATCGGCGGTTGGGGGGCCTTGATCGCCATGTGGCGATGGCAGGATGATCCTCGTCCTCGCTGGTTGCTGATCGCCGGCCTGGGTTGCGGCGCCGGGTTGCTGTGCCATCCCTACGCCATCGTCTTCTGCCTGCAGTGTGGGATTTGGAGCCTCGCTCGGTCCGCCCCCCTGCCGCGACGGATCTGGCATGGGGGGTTGCTGACCGCCGCCGCCCTGCTGACCCTGGCCGCCTGGCTCCCGCTGATCCTGGCCTTTCCCTACGAGTTCGAAAGCCAGTTCTTCAGCAACGTCATGGAACGCTCGGGTAGCGGGGTCGTCAGCCGTATGCTGTGGCCCTGGCGATCCCTGCTTCAACACTGGAACCAGCAACTAGCCTTCAATGAGCCAACCCAATTCGTGTGGCTGATCGTGGGGCTACCGCTAGGGACGATCGTTTGGCTGTTCCTTGGCCGGAACCGCGAGCAGCGACGCTACCTGATGATCGTCTGGTCTGCCGCTTACTTGACGGCGACCGCGGCGGGCGTTCATCCCACCAACGGATACTGGGTGTACACCATCGGCTTGGTCTATCCGGTCGCGGTTGATGGTGTCTTTCGGCTCGTCCGCTGGGGCTCAACGATCATCGGAGCGCGGTGGGTGGACGGAGACAAGTCAGATATTCGGCCAGCCGCTGCGGGAGCGGCGACCACCTGGCCGCGAATCTCCGAAATCGCGGTGAGCCTGATCCTGCTAGGGCTGATCCTCCCAGGCTCGGGACTGCGGACGACGGCAGCCTACCTGCAGCACTGGGGGGATCCTCGTTATCACGCCCCGACTTTTATTCAGCAGGTTCTGGAAAGGCTGCCGCAGGAAGGGCGGTACATGTCGGACGTGAGTTTCGTCTTCGATATCTACTTGAGTGGGCGCGAAACGATACTGTGCCAACCTCGAAGACGTTTTTGGGGGGAAGAAGAGTTGGATATCGATTATCTGTTCACCGGCCAGGAAGGGATGGACTACCATTGGCCTCGCGACTACGACATGCGTTGGCTGCGACGCGAAGGTGACCGGGCAGATCCGCATCAATGCTGGATCGACATCTCGATCCCTCGCCCCAAAGATCCGTAGTGAGTCCACCTGATGCCGGCCTTCCCCTTGCGCTACCTTCAGCTACACCGGCCGCTCCTGGGATATTTCCTCGCCTACGCCTTGATCGTTGGCCTGATCCTGCCGCCCACCGGCCAAGCCTTCCTCTCCGACGATGGCGACTACGCCTTCACCGTACTGGATTGGGTAGAGCACGGCCGCCTGTACCTGACCGACTTCCCCTCGATGACCCTGATCGGCCATCTCGGCTGGGGGTATCTCTTCGCCAGCCTTTTTGGGAATCATCAGCTCGTGCTTCGCATCTCGACGATGGTCATGGCCTGGCTGGGCGGCCTGGCCATCTACGATCTAGTCTACCGCTACCGGAAGGATTCATCGCTGGCGGCCTTTACCGCCGCGGCTTACGTCTTCAACCCTTTGCTGTTTCTCTATTCTTACACCTTCAACACCGATGTTGCCGGCTGCTCCATGACCCTGGTTTTTCTGGCTGCCGCCAATCGTATCGGCCATCGGCCCCAACGCTGGCAAGCCGCGGCCTTGGGAGCCCTGGCCGGCTACTGCTTCCTGATCCGCCAGACAGCGGCCGTCGCCGGCATCCTCTATGGCCTTTGGCTTCTGGTTCCGCTGTTCCGAAGAACGCTCAAGCTCGACCGCGTCCTGGTCTACTGGCTGATGCTGCTGGCCGCTCCCGCCGCTTACTTTAGCTGGCTGGGATACTCTTACGGCTGGCCGCTCGGTTACGAACGCGGCTTTTTGAGTTTCGAAGTTTTGCTGAAACCCAAGATCGCTTTGGTCAAAGCCTTCCGCATGGGGATGGCCATGGGGTTGTACGGGCTCCCCATGCTTTGCCTGGTAGCCCGTTGGCCGCGAAGGGGTGACCGTCGGCCGTGGGTGCTGGCGATCCTCGGTTCCCTGCTCGGCGCTGCGATGTTCTGCGTGCCATCATTGCTTCCACTTCGCCCGTGCTGGGATGTCGATCTCTTCGACTTCGGTTTTGGGAAGGCCTTGGAGATCGACCAACTGCGAGGCCACTTGTTCAGTCCGAAACTGTGGTCCGAACCTTACCCGATAACCCTCTTTGAACTGATTTCGGTTATTCTCGGAACGCTCGGGATGTTCCTCGGAATCTACCTCCTCTTTTTCCATCGCCATGCCTGGTGGGTACTGCTGGATCGCACCTTCAACCCGAACCAACCCGACGGGCGATGGCTGACTATGCTCACGCTGCTTGGACAGTGGATGCTGGTGTTGATGATTTGGATCGTTTACGACCGCTACTTCCTTCCGATTTTGAGCGTCATGTTGGTGGCCGTGGCCATCATGCCGGCGATGCGCCGCCGCAATCCTTACCTGGGGCAGTTAGTTCTGTTCGGCTTCGCGCTGGTCTCAGTGATCGCGACCCAAGACTGCCGCGTCCAGGGAGAGGCCGCCGTGAAATTGGCCAGGCAACTCGAAGCCCAAGCCATCGCTCCCTACAATATCTGGTTCGGGCACCAATACTTCGTCGCCGAAGCGTATGGTCCGCACCTCCGGCAGCAATTGGACATCCACGGCGGTCGCCTGAAAAACATCGACTACGACGCTCGCTGGGCGATGGCCCAGTGGCCCCGCGAAGCCCAATATCATCTGCGGTCGTTGAGGCCTGGTCAGCCCTTCACCAGCGGCTTACCGGCCTTGGAGTTTTCCAGTTGGTTGCGAAAATACCGCTTCGAAGTCTTCAAGACATCCACCCCCGAAGCCTATGAAAAGCGGCTTCAGCGAGCGGGTTCGTAACCGCTGCGATCGTGGGGCAACGGGCGACGCTGCGAGTAACTCTCGTGGGGATAGTGCCAGGAATCGACGTCGCCATCCCCCATCTTCCAACAGAAGTAGGCAGCCCCATCCCCGATGACCGTCGGGAAATCGACAATCCCTTCGTACGCCGAGCGGAGGATGACACCGAGCCCCTCGAGCTCATGGATCAATTCTTCCAGTTGCTGCGTCTCGACCCGAAGATCCGCCCGGGTCTCCTCGACTTCGTCATCGTAGAGGCTCGAAGGCTGGCCATCGCGACGCCGCAACATACGATGGAATTGGAGTTTACGTTCGGTGAGCTCGCGGTGGGCCAAGCTGATATCAGCGACGATCAACCGCAGCAGCGGGAGCATGGCATTCGCTTGCTCCAGCGAAAAAATAATTTCGGCAGTTGAGGCTCGCTTGACCATGGTTTGCCTGGCAGTCGATGCGTATTCCCGGGCGACCACACCGACCGGATTCGCCTTATGCTAGTCCCGGGTGGTACGCTCGCGTCAACATCACTTTGTAGTAGAACCTGATGACTTGGCTAGGGGAGGCCCGCAACAAAAAATGACTTGCCTCGCCGCCCCTCTCTTTCAATCATGCTTTGCGAAAGTCTCGAATCCAGTTTTTCAGCCCGCGAAAGCTCCAAAATCCGCAAAAGTCCGGCGGTCCTCGGGGGGCCAGGCCCCGCGGCGACTCGGACGTCCTGCCGGTGCAAAAAGTTCCCAGCCCGCCCCGGATCGGAAAAGCCCGCCATCGCTAGCGACAGGGAGACCTAACCCTGAGCTCGCGGCCGGAAGCTGTCCCGCGACCCCAGTTACCACCCTTGCAGTCGGCTCGAGGCAGGATTAACCGGCACAGCTCGCCGGATGGAATTCCCCATAGACTTGTTCGATCACCGCCGAGGGGATGCGCTGCAGGCGTTGAGCCGCTCCGGCCACGAGGGACAGTTCGGCCAAGCGTCGGATTTCCCCGGGGCGACCATCCGCCAGCTCGTGGATTCGAGTAATCGCCTGCGCCTCGAAAATCTCGGGGTCCCCTCCGACCCGTTCCAAGGCAAAGTCAAAGTAATCAGCGGTTTGACCCAAGTCCCAGGCTGGGAGATCGATACGCATGTCGGCCATGGCGGTCACCCGGAGCGGGAGCGGCCCATCCTCGGCCTCTAACGCTACCAGGATCGACGGCGAACCAACGCAGCCCTGAAGCCGTCGCAGAAAAACCGGGTCGGTTCGAGAGTCGAAAAAATCATCGATACACAGCAGTGGCTTTCCGCCACCCTGGGAGATTGCGGCCAGTTGGTCTTCGAGGTCCCGCCAGGCCTGGCGGGGGTGCATGGTGACCGAGGAAGTGGCGGTGAATCGCCAGCGTTCCCCCAGCTGGGCGGTGAATCGCCCCAGGATCTCCTCTTCCTCCAGTCCGGCGGCCGAAACATAGACAGTTCGCCGCGACGCCGCTTCCCCACCGGTAGGTTGCCTCTTCGCCAGATAACGCATCAGGCTGGATTTGCCGACGTTCGTCGCGCCGACCAGCAGGCCAAACGATCTTTCCGAGCTCGCCAAAAAATCGATCCGAGCCAAGGCTTCCTCGACCGACCCGCCGAGGAACAGTCCGGAGCAGTGCTTGGCAAAAGGTTGGGCCGTAAGCTGCCAGAAGGCGAGGGTGGACATCTTTAGTCAGGCTCCGGGTGGCTTCGCGAAAGAGGCACTGGCCCCTACTTCCATCCGCTTTTATCGGTAAAACTTACCCGGCTTCTCGACCGAAATCCGCAGGAAAATCGGCGGCTGCCAGGGCGATTCCGGCCGCTGGCCCACCGCGTTTGGCGATCGCGCTGGCAAGCCAACTGCTGTGAAGGTTTCTGCGGAATTTTCACGTTGACCGGTCCGGGCGAAGATTTATGATAAGCGAAATGTTCTCGTCGCGTCTTCTTTCCCTGCTGCTCCTGATGGCCTTTGCCGGCGATTGTGCTTTTGCACTCCTTTCGCCGCTGCTTGGTGCCTCCGAGGTTGTTGAAGGTAAGGCGAAGGAGTCGGTCGAGGAGAGCAGCGAGGATCACGAGTCGTCCTGCCCCGAAGATAGCAAGGACTGGAACTGTCCCTCGTGCTACGGCTGGGAAGTCTTCCCAAGGATATATCGGCTTGATCCGATGACTGCGGGAAAAGTTACGGATCGAGCGAAGACTCGACATCAAGCCCGCGCTCCCCCTCTCTCTTGAAGCGTTGGCCGTGCCGAGAGCATGGCGAAGCCGAGAGCATCGCGAAATCGCATGCTTCCGCGCTGACAGGTCGCGAGTATCGTGGGCTGACAGGGCCCCAAGCGACTGGAGCTCAGTGCGATACTTCCCCCCCGATAGCTTGCTTGGAATTCTTCCTACCTCTCGGCGACAGCCTTCGAGGAACACGACCGGAAGGCATCGAGTGGCTGTTGGGGCAAACCGATCGAAGACCGACTGGAACGCTTCCCTTGCCCTGGATTTTTTTATGTCCCATCCTCCGAGGACTGCGGATAACGATCGGCTCGAGTCGGTCCGTCATTGGGTCGACGAAGCCGCCCATTTCTTGCCGACTCAAGGACCGATCAAGGTCTTCGTGCATCATAATACGCTTCACGCGTTGGAAGACCTGGGTTTCGACGAAGGGGTCGTTCGGGGCCGAAAGATCTTCGGTTGCGAACCCTATTGGACCGAGCGACAGTATCACGAGGCGATGAGCCAAGGACGGATCCGCACCGAAGATATCGAAGCGGTGCTGTCGGACGATCTCGGCGACGAGGCCGATCGACTGATCGGTAGTTTTGGTACCCGCTTTGCGTTACGGTCTGCGATGGCCAGTTATCCATTGCGCTCGATGCCCGATCGTGAATTGCATTGGTTGCTGGCAGAGAACGACGCCCTCCGTTATTTTCGCTCTGAAGTTCCTGCCGATATTCGCGAACAGACGATCCAACAAACGCGTCAGGTCGTCTTATCGCGTCTGGCGAACGCGGACACTGAGGATGGTGCCCCTGGCGAGGCCTTTCGAGCCCGGCTGCACCAACTGGGGTTGAACGACGATGAGCTGGCCGGGATGAAGCATTGGACCCTTTCCCAATGGGAGGCCTTCACGCTGCGTTGGCTTTGGGCGATCTGCCGGGCTAGTGTGCAAGCGATCCTGCCCGACCTTCAACCACCGCGGCCAGACTTCATCCGCCCCCGCGATTGGCTGCTCGCGGCCACCGGGATCGACACCGATGTCTGGGTGCACGAAGTCTTGATTCGTTTTTCAGCCGCCTTTCTCGACCAGGGTTTTGCAGGCTGGCAATTGCCGGATCGCGAGCAAGGCTACCTGGCCTCATTCCACCGGCTCTATCGGGTCCCGTGGGCGGTACAGCCAGCATGGATGCAGGGACTGGCGGCGGAGTTGGCGAGGGAGGATACGGTCGCGACCGACCCAAATACGGTGGCCCTGCAATGGATCGACGGCGAATTGCAGCGGATGGCGATTGCCCTCGACCAGCGGCAGGAAATGCTGACCCAATCGCTACTGGCTTTGCGCGGATGGGCCGGCATGTTGTACCAAACGGAAACCAATGCGCCGTGGACCCCGAGACCGGCGCCAGCGGGTACGTTGTTGCAATTTGCCGCGGTGCGGTTGTGTCTCGATCGTCTGGCCGCCGCCTACCTGGCCCGTCAGCAACTGCAACTTACCGAGCTCAGCCAACTTCGCGACCGAGCGCAACAGCAAATCAAGAATAGCCCATCGGTCAGCGGCGATGGGATCGCCTTTTCGGTCTTTGAACTGGCTCAGTTCCGGCGATGGCTCCCGCACCAGCTGATGAGTCTGGGGGGTGTGCAATGGCGCGAATTGGTCGATGAGCTTCGGGCCTTTCCTTCGATCGAGCGACGTCGCATCCTGCACGCGGCCTACGAACGAAAGTATCGAGTAGCCGCCTTCGACGCCATCATCCAGCATGCCGGTCGGCAGACGCCGAACGCTGAACCGAGACCAACCGTTCCCGATTTCCAGGTGGTCACCTGCATCGACGACCGCGAAGAGTCGTTTCGCCGCCACCTGGAGGAGATCCACCCGGCCTGCGAGACGTTCGGAGCCGCCGGCTTTTTCGCCGTCGTCATGTACTATCGCGGCGCGGCCGAGGCCCATTATCGCCCCCTCTGTCCGATCAATGTCCTACCCCGCCATTATGTGGTGGAGGAGCCAGTCTTCTCCGCGACCGAAGAGAATGCCAAGCGACTGCAGCGACGGCGGATGCTGGGGGAGATGACCCGGCAGGTACATGCGGGTTCGCGGACAGCGACCGGTGGCATCCTCACCGGCTTGTTGGGTTCGCTGGCAAGCTTCCCGCTGGTAGCCAGGATCCTGGCACCGCGCACTGCTTCGCGGCTGCGCGATACCTTTGGCGGCTGGGTCCGGCCGCCGGCCACCGACTTGCACCTCGAGCGATTCCAAGCGGAACCGGGGCCAAATGAGGAAGGGTTGGGCTTCACGCATGGTGAGATGGCAAGCATCGTTGCCCGAATCCTCCAGGATATTGGACTGGTAAAAAATTTCGCCCCGCTGATCCTCTTCCTCGGGCATGGTTCCAGCAGCCTGAATAACCCCCATGAATCGGCCTACAACTGCGGCGCATGTAGCGGTGGCCGCGGCGGTCCCAATGCGCGGGCCTTCGCCGCCATGGCCAACGATCCGCAAGTGAGGTCGCTGGTCGCCGAGCAAACCGGGATCGTCATCCCACCCGACGTACGTTTTGTCGGTGGTTATCACAACACCTGCGACGATCGGGTCGAATACTTTGATCTCGATGAATTGCCGCGGACACACCATCCGGCTTTCCGCCGGCTGGAAACACGGGTCAACGAAGCTCGTTGCCGGAACGCTCACGAGCGTTGCCGTCGCTTTGAATCAGCGGCCACCGACTTGAGCCCGATCGCTGCCTTAGCCCATGTCGAAGAGCGGAGCGAGGATCTTTCCCAGGCCCGTCCGGAATACAACCATGCCACCAACGCTCTATGCCTGGTCGGTCAGCGATCTTGGAGTCGCGGCCTGTTTCTCGATCGGCGTGCTTTCCTGGTGTCCTACGATCCGACGATCGACACGACC
>JBILTQ010000255.1:0-8114 GCA_044371435.1 Pirellulaceae bacterium
TCCACTCCAAACGCATCCGCCATATTCCAAGCGGAGACATCGTAGAAAGTTCGAAAGGGAAAGGATTTCGTCCGATCCATGATGGCGTGGACGAAAAGTCCATGCTTCTGGTCGGAGGGTATCAACCACCAGTCGGATGGCTGAAGGCGACGATTATCGAACGTTACGCTTCGGGAAAGGCCGTAGAGATCGATATCGTGATGCCGTAAAAACTGAATGAATTGATGCCCCAGTCGACGGTCCGCCGGAATGCGGATCAGATAACCTGGCGGACTTTGACTCAACCATTGGTTACGGGCCGATCCATAGAAATCGCGTTGGTATTCCATCAGCGGTCGGTGGAACTCGACCAAACCCTCGACCGTCGCCAAGCTAAGGCGGAAGGGATTGAGAATGGTCTCTGAAAAACGCCGCACCCCCCCGGCGTAGTCATGGATCAATCCACGCGTGGATCCTTGTTCCACCAGGATTCCAACACTGCCGTGTAGATCGGGATAAGTCGAGCCTTTACCGGGATAGAAATCGTCGTAGCGTTCCTGGGTAAAAAAACGCTCCGAGGCGGCATCGCTGACTAGGGCATAACGCTTGGCAAAACCTTGGGTGATATCGCGAACGAAGGCTGGCGAGAGCGGATGATCGCGTCCTTCGACTCCCGGCTGGAAGAAAAGGCTCTGCTCGGTTCCCATTTCATGGAAATCGAGGACGACATTGGGTAACCAGTGATGATAAAGCTTCAGTCGCCCCTGGGATTCGGGCTGGGTGGCGGGTAACCAATCGCGATTCAGATCGAAGTTGTAGTGGTTGGTTCGACCGCGCGGCCAACCTTGTTGGTGCTCGATATCGTTGGCGTCACTTGCCGGATGCAAGCCGCGATGGTCATTGACCCAAGCCGCGAACCGGTCGTTGCCATCCGGGTTGAAACAGGGGTCGATCAACAGCAGATGCTGGTCAAGAACGGTATCGATCCAATCGCCGCGAGCGGCAGCCAGCACGTAGAGGAAGAGCAGGCAGGCGTTGGTTCCCGAGGCCTCATCGCCATGAATACTATAGCCGAGCCAAGCGATGCTCGGCGGGACAATTCCTCGAGGAGGTGAAGGTACACCTGAGGGATCGGTCGCGGAAGAAGAAGTGATCGAAGACGAATAGTCGCTGAAGGCCCACGCTCGATGCTCGGCCGCTAATTCATCCAGTCGCTGTTGTCGATCAGGGCGACTGCAAACCACAATCCCCAAAGGCCGATTGCCCCACGTTCGACCATAAGGGATCCATGTTAAGCGATCGCTTAATTCACACAGTTGCTGTACGTAGCCGACGACTTCATGATGACGTACATGCTGGCTACCGATCGACCAGCCAAGATAAGCTTCGGGGGGTGGGACGTCCGGGTCCAAGGCCATCCCTTCGGGCAACAGCGAGGATAGTTGCCGAGCGTCGATGGCCCTCAGGATTGCCGGCAGCGACAGCATATACCCTGCGATGCAAAACACGAGCAACAGACGCATGGTCATAAGGCCCCCAAAGGATCCAAGGCAACGAACATGGTGGACGATCAGCGGTGGGCGGCGGCCTGGAACTCCAGTTGCCGCCAGTCGGAGGGAACGCGTCAGCCGTGCTCAACGCGACTACCCCGGTTGGACTTGTTCGACTTGCCGGAAACCTGGCGGTCCGTCCAGGCTAGATGGAGCATGCCGATCAAGATAGTAGAATCGCTCCTGCAAGGCCATTCAAGCCGTGGCTTCCGCCGCGGCTTGGGTTCGCTTGCAGTCGTTGGCGATTCGCTCCTGACCGGAGTTGCGTTGAGCGATAACGGCTGAACTTGCGTTAGAGAATAGCTAGAAGCCGAAGGGGTTGGCGTCGGGAGTGGTTGGCGGGTTGGCTGCGGGCGGTTCGTCGCCAAAGGGATTGACATCCGTTGAAGGGGCGGCCGGTTCCGAGGGGGATGGCGTGTCGCTGGGAGCGGGGAAATCCGGGGCGGCAGGCTCAGTGGGGCTGCTAGGCATCGGCGTCGGCTCACCGCCAGTCAGGCCGCTGCCGGTAGCGAATGGGTCATCGCTCGGGCGGGTTGCCGGGGCATCGGTCGCCGGCGGGGGCAGGTCGGTTGGTGATGGTCCGGGGAGGGCGGGAACGCCGAGTTCAGGTTGGTCTCCGTACCGAGCCCGCGCATCTTCGACTTGGAGGGTCCTGGCCATCAGCCGAGCTTTGGCTCGGATCCGCTCGATTGCGATTCGCGTCGGACCTTGAATACGTTCAAGCGCCCGCGAGACATTGGCGGAAGTTTTGGCGGAGACTTCGAGTTGTGCGGCCTGCTCAAAATCCGCCAGGCCGGCTTCGACGATCCCGCATTGACCCTGAACCTGGGTCAAGCCGCGGAAATAATAGACTCGCGGGTCTTGGCTACCAGCATTGATCACCTCGTCGAAGAGTTCCTGAGCTAGCTCCAGCTTTCCGGCGAAGAAGGCATGGACACCGCTGCCGTAGACTTGTTCCAGGATATCCTGGCTCCGTCCCTGGCTGGAGAAAGTCAGGCAAAGCATGGCCATCAGCGAAAAGGTTACGATCGGTCGATTCATAGATGAGATTCCTTCGAAGCGATAAGTCGATAGATCAAGCCCAAGCGGTAACTCGAGCTTAGTTCGTGACCGATTCGATCGCAACCAAAAGTCGAGTAATTCGCACGTCGACGGGGCTTCAGCCATGGCCTGAGGAGACTAGACTGGGTTGATGGGTGCTTCCGCCAACACCCTAATGCCAAGGGTTGGCGAGTTTCGACTGGGATTTCGCGTTCAAGGATATCGTTCGCTGCCCCGATTTTCGCGTCCCATAGCTTCTCATGATCGACCAAGGCAAGAAGAATCTCCTCGGCGTAAAAATCGATGCTGTCGATTATGCGGCTTCTATCGATAAAATCGTTCGTGCGGCTAAAGACGGTCGCTCCTACACTGCGACCGCCCTGGCAGTCCATGGCGTGATGACGGGAGCTTTGGATCCGATTCATCGTTACCGACTGAACCGATTGGATCTGGTAGTTCCCGATGGGATGCCGGTGAAATGGGGATTGAACTGGCTGCATCGGACCAGCTTGCATGATCGCGTCTATGGTCCCAACTTGATGCTGCGCTGTTGCCAGGCCGCTGCTGACAGCGGCTTGCCAGTCTTTTTCTTCGGAACCAACGCTTCGACCCTTGAGCGTTTGACGCAACGGCTGACGACAACCTTTCCTGCGTTGCAAATTGCTGGCAGCGAACCGTCTCGCTTTCGACGGATCAGCGAAGCGGAAGGCATGGCCTTGATAGGCCGTATTCGCGATAGTGGCGCCAAGTTGCTGTTTGTTGGCCTAGGCTGCCCACGCCAGGAGATTTGGGCCTATGAATTCGGCGCGGCGTGCCATATGCCGGTGCTGACTGTCGGTGCCGCTTTTCAATTCCACGCCGGGGTTTTGCCACAAGCTCCTATCTGGATGCAGCGGCGAGGGCTGGAATGGCTCTATCGACTGGCCTGCGAACCGAGGCGGCTGTGGAGACGTTATGCCTACTACAATCCGGCCTATCTGATATTGCTGGGATGCCAGTGGCTTGGCTGGCGGCGATTTGATCCCGAAGATGATATCTCACCGAGCGAACGCATTCTCTACGGTTGACGATGGCAGCAACTTTCGATGATGCGGCCAGACATCCTGGGTGAATTCTTCTTCTAGCAATTCCAGGGTCTCATTGACATTGAGGTTACCTTTGACGATCCTCGCCGAATTCAACAGATAAAGCCCTGGCTGACTGAGGATCACCGGCGGTCGTCGCTGCGAGTAATGTAGTGTCGGCAGCGCCATCACATATTTGGCGCGGGCCGTTTGGATGGCTTTGACGGACTGGCGATCAAAGCCAGGGTACATCTTCTCCAGCGTACTCAAGCAGCGTTCGTGGATGGTTTCGCTCGCTTCTTCAAGGGCGGGATCGTCAGACATCAAATACTGGGGAAGATAGACGAGGTAATGGCCACCAAGCCGACTGGGGTTCACGATCGAGCCCATTTCGATGATCCCGGTAAGTGGCACCCAGCGATCGAGAATGTTGGTGACATAGTACCCACCAAGCGGTTCCTGCAGCAGTAGCGAGGTACAGACGACCCCCAGGTACTCCGTCGCACGCATCCGTTGACGTTCGTCATCACGGAGTTGCTTACAGGCCTCGGCGACCGCGGCGAGTGGCGTCGTCATCACCACTCGATCAAAACAGGCGACTGCCGATCGATCTGCCTGATCATAGGTCACCTCGAAGCTTCCCGGCTGGGTGATGGAATTCACGACTTGACGGACTGGAGCTCCCGTAATGACAGTGGCACCCATCGACTGCAATCGATGGAGGATAGTCTGCAGGATGCGTCGATATCCACCAGGCACATATCCAAACATCTCCCGCTTCATCCCGCTTCGCCGGGCCTTGTACATGCGGTCGATGTAAGACCAGATGAAGGCGGCAGACGTTCGGCGATAGGCCTCGCCGAGCTTGGATTTAAGCAAGGGTAGCCAGATTTTCTCGAAGGTGGAGTGCCCGCTCCAACGCCTGAGCCAACTTTCGACAGTCAGGCTTTCCATGGCTTGCCAGTCACGGATCTTAGAACCGCAAAAGATGGTGCTTCCCAAGCGAAATTTCTGGTACAGATTCAGCGGAGGAAAGCAGATAAAGTCCAAGGAACTCGAGAGCGAATAAAGTCGGTTGTCCGAATAAAAACCGGTCTTGGTTTGAACCCATTCGATTTCCTGGTCGAGCTTCAAGTCGTTGAGCAAGGATCGCAGTCTTGAATCGCTAAGCAAAATGACATGATAGAATTTATCCCATTCAACATCGCCAAGTTGCCAAGCGGAAGCCAAACCACCGAGCTCGGGAGCGGCTTCCAGCAAGGTTACACGCTGACCGCGCTCTAGCAGCTTGAGGGCGGCTGCCAAGCCCATCATCCCTCCACCGACAACGGCCCAATGGGTGGTTGGAGAAGAGCTGTTCGAGGTGATCATCTACGTTCCTCTGGAAAATCATGGGATCGCTCCGGCAAGCGAGGCAGCTTGCATGTTCTGCCAGCTTTGCCGAAGGATCGTTTCAACACCAGGTGAGTAGTCGAAGACTTCCACCGACACCCAGCCGCGGTAATCGATTTCTCTCAGCGCCCGGAAAATCGGCCGCTGATCGACATCACCCATTCCTGGTCCTAAACGATTGGGGTCGTTGGCATGGAAATGTATCAGCAAGTCGCGGTGATCGCGGATGACCTGATCGATCGGCTGCCCTTCGCTGCTCATCGCTTTCACATCCAAGTGTAATCGGATGTATGGAGAGTCAAGCATGGCGATCATTTCGCGAGCCTGACTGGCATGATTAAGGAAATTGCCTTCCGCTGGTCCGAGGGGCTCCAAGGCGATCCGCACCTGATTCTTCTCCAGGTGGGGGATGACAGGCTGCAGGGTTTCCATCGCGTTGAGCATTGCCTGGCGGTGGGACATCGCGGGGGGGAAGTTGCGTTGAAGCGGGGAACCTAGAACCATCAACTGGCCGCCGAGGTCAACGCAGAGATCGACCAGCTTTTTCAAATAGTCGCTGGTCTTTTGCCTTATGCTCTGATCCTCGGTGGTCAGATGGTAGCCCTGGGTTTTGGCGAGCAACCAATGCAGTCCGATGATCTCCATCCCATGGTCGCTGACCGCGGTTCGGTAATCGCGGCGAAGTTGGGGTGGAATTTCATGGGCGTCAACCCCGAGGGTAAACGGGGCTACTTCCAGTCCGGTGTAGCCAATCGAGCGGGCAAGCGACAGCCCCTGCGTCCAGGGCCAGTCGCCGAATGTTTCGTTGCATATGGCGTACTTCATCTGCGTATTCCTCGAAAGTCGGAAAAAGGAGGGATTACGCCGTCGGCTTCCCGGTAGATCCTTCCTAGGGGATGGAGCCGATGACGGCCGTAGAGGGGCATTATCATAGCCTCAGTCTCTTGCCGCGATCAGCCACCCCCATCGCCATGCGTGGCCGGCTTGAGCCGTTCAAGGCACAAAATGCTAAATCGGCTAGATGTTTGCAGGCAGCAGGCTTCCTCCCAGGTGGGTACAAAGACGAAGGCCTTTTGGAAAGGTATCGATGCTAGTCGCAAATCGCCAGCCAGCCGCCATTCGCGTTCCCAGCTCCAGCGACCCTCGTCGCCAAGGGTGACGTCGCTTTGGCCTGTCAGTTGGAAATAGGGTCGATCGGCGGTGGGCAAGGCCGACCATGTTCGAGAATCACCATAGATGACTCGGCGACCACCGATGCCTTCCAGATAGTCGCGGTGAAGGCAAAGACCGTAAGGCTCCCAGTCCCACCGCCCCAGATGCTTTTGAAAGCGTCGCGCAGCAAGCAGTTTCGGAAGCGGGACTTGAGAGAATGAGACGGTAGCTACGGGGGTGCGTTTGTTTTGATTCGTGGCCAATAGTCGCTGCTGGTCGAGGATGCGTTGCAAGGCGAGGAGCGGCGATGCGAGGACATCGGAGTCGTCTTGGGAAAGTAGCAAACTATGCAGGTAGCCGATGTGAGACTGGTCAGGCCAGGCAGCCGAACGACCTCGAGTACAATGCGTCAGGTAGGGCCAATCCTCCGGACTCTGGTGGAGCAGCCAGCAGGCCGAGAGGATGGGGGCAAAGCATGGAGAGCTGACGCCATCCATCAGCCGTCGTGCAGTTGCCGATTTGCCGATCTTGGCCGAGGAGGCAACGTTTTGGTCCGAATCGACCAGGGAACGGTGACTTGCCGGCTGCCACCAGTGGTGAGCTCCAGCGGTGCGCTTTGGCATGGAAAAGCTGGAAGCAGCGATGGGGACAGGAGCGGTCGGGGAATGATTGGTCGGCTGGAGACTTGCCTCCGGCAGGACCGAAGCTGAAGGGAAACGATGATCGTCGAGACGTCGTCGGAGTAGCTGCGCTACCTTTCCCTGCGGTCGGACATGGAGGGGAATGATCCTGTCAGCCATGGCTACCAAGGCGCGATCTACCAAGGGTAGACTCGCCGGTATGCCAAGACTCAGCGCCTGGCTTGAGGGGAAAACTGGCGTCGCGGGATCCAGTGGCGAAAGGTACAGCGAACATTGCCGGCCGCTGGTCAAAGGGAGGATCGTGGGACGTTCTTGCCTCGTCGCCTCAACCTGTTGCTGCATCCTCGCTCGCCAAGCGATCAGGCTTTCATGGGCCAAGGGCATTTCCAGCACCAAGGTCGGTATCCGGAAACTCATGGCCGCCCGAATCAGATAGTCACCTCGGGGGGTGCTTGGCGACGCCAACAGGATGGCTCGAAGCCGATCGCAGTAAAGCAGGGATTGTTCGACACCCAAACGCCAGCCGGCTGACCACTCCGGATGTCGATGGGAATGCGACATTGCCAAAGTAACCCACGGTCGACAGAACCAGAAAGTCGAAGCATCGGCGGCATGACAGAAAAGCCAACGTTCTCCGATCCAATCAGCCAACGCTTGGGCCATGACCCCGCCAGCTTTGGCTGCGAGCGACCGCATTCCAGGTAAACCGGCCACGAACGATTCGAGCGATCGCCGCGATTTTCCTGTCGGCCTCGAACTATCCTGCCCACCTCGCCCTACCCCCATCCGCAATTGCCCCCTCGGATGCTGCCAAAGAAAAAGCCCGACAAGTATTCTTATCGGGCTTCCACAATTTCCGCCAGATACACCACCGCTTTGGAGCGGCCCATCCGGCCCACCCTCGGCTGATCTCGTTCAAGCATAGGAACTAGATCGCCGCTGGCGAAACTATTCGCGAGGACGGATCGCGCCGGTCAAACCGCTGTAGTCAACGCGATCATCTTCGTGCCACAAAGGTTGGCCAAGCTCCACACGGCGACGAAGAATCTCGATTTTCTCGGGTGAACCAGCGGGAGCATCCGTGGGGATGAACTGGCGGTCAGCGATCGGATCGAAATCTTCATCATGGCCGTAGCGGAGAATAGCCTCGAAGACATTCTTGCAAACATTACTCATTCGTTAAAAAACTCCAAATACCACGAAACTTGAAATATGCGTTAACACGGTTACTAGGACCGTGAGAGGAGACGGTCGTCGAAATGACAACACTGCCACAAATCTTGACCACCTGACGA
>JBILTQ010000256.1:0-8107 GCA_044371435.1 Pirellulaceae bacterium
CAACGATTCGCTGGAGAGCTGGGAAGGAGGCCAGCTCATCGCGCGTCATGAACTCAACGACTTGACCAACGACGCGCGCGGTGATCTCAATAGCTATCTGGATGCATCGGCCGTCCTCCGCCTCAATCCGGAAACGCGGGCCGCCCACCCCGCCACCCAAGGCTGGCTGGTCTTGCGGAATATCGCCGACCCGCAGGCGGCCGCGGCCGCTGTCACCATCGATCACATAGGCATCAACGTCGCGGCTGCCCCGCCCAACACCAGCCTGCCGAATATCTTGATCGTTTTTCAGGACGATTTAGGTTACGGCGATCTCAACCGTTTCAATCCCGATTCCAGCCTGCCTACCCCATCCCTGGATCGACTGGCCAGTCAGGGGATGACCTTCCTCGACGCCCATGCGGCGGCGACGATCTGCGGACCCAGCCGTATCGGCTTGTTGACGGGTACTATGCCGAGCAAGCTCGGCGTCCGCGGTAATTTTGCTCCTCAAGGCAATGAGCGTTTCGGCCCGCCGACCCTTCCGACCGGGACGCCGACGATAGCCACGCTCTGCCGGACCGCTGGCTATGATACGGCGGTCGTCGGCAAGTGGGGGATTCCGAGCGACTGGGAAGCGCGGCTGAAAGAAGGTGTCCGAAAGGAGGAGCTGACGGCCGAGTCGGCTGCGGGACTCGTCGATTTCGCCAAACCGTTGGTAAATGCCGAGGCTTTCGGTTTCCAGTACCGTTATCTCTTCGATGAGCATCGCCCTTTCCTACCCGGTGAGACCGCCCCATGGAACGGCAATCCACGCCCGTTCGGCTGGCATGAAAACGGCTTTGCCGTCCGCGATGTATTAGCTCGAACGCAGGACGAACTACACGAGTACTACCTGCGGGCCATCACCGATCGAGCCGTTCGCTACATTCAAACCAAGGCGGGTTTGCGAGCCGCTAGTGAAAACCAATTCGGGGTAGCTTCCTCAGCCGCTCCTTTCTATCTCCATTACCTGACCCACGCCCCACACCTTCCCCTGGTTCCGGCCAAGCAGTTTGTCGGTAAAACCTCGTTGGGAGCCTACGGCGATTTTATTTTCGATCTCGACTATTCGCTCGGTCGGTTGATGATGGCCCTCGAGGAAAGCCAATTGTCGGCCAACACCTTGTTGATCTTCTCGGCCGATAACGGCCCTGAGAATTCAGCCTATGCCCGCGCTGAGCAAACAGGACATTTCAGCATGGGTGCCTTGCGCGGCGTCAAACGCGATCTCTACGAAGGGGGGCATCGCGTTCCCTTGATCGTGAGTTGGCCGGAAAGGATCCCCGCCGGAACCATCCGTCGTTCGCTGGTCAGCCTCGTCGACTGGTATGCCACCATCGCTGCGATCCTCGGGGTCCAGCCGCCCGAAGAGAGCGGTTTGGATAGTATGAATTTGCTGCCGATCCTCTGCGGTGACGCCCAAGAAGTTCGCGGACTGATGCTGCAGGATTCCTGCGTCAACGGTATCAGCAGAGCGATCCGCGTCGGACCATGGATGTATATCGACCAGGAATCCGGCGAACTCAACCGACGCAAAGAGCCCGTGTGGTTCCAACAGCTTCGGCGCGTCGAAGATGCTGCCGGGAACGAACTTTACAACCTCGCCGAGGATCTTGGCCAAGGAAGGAACCGGATGGTGGCCGATCGTCAGCTGGCTGGGAAGTTGAAGGCGATCTTCGATGAAGGCTGGGGTGATCGAGCCCGCAGCACGCCACCGTTTCGCGAGCAGGTCGATTCCGATGGCGATGGCTATTCCGACTTCTACGAACAAATCCAGCAGCGACTGCGTTAACCGCGTGGATGACTGCAGGCTGCGGCGATCGTGGGCTACAGTTTCGTCGAGCCGGCCGCGCTTGGCTGGACCGTTCCGCGCAGCGGGTCTTGCGGTGCAACCTCGAGGAATGCTGGGGCTGCTCGCCAGTGCGTGCCTGGCGATGCTCTCCTCGGAAATCGTCGGTGGCTGAACAGTCAGCAACTATACCCCAACAGCCCTACTCAACGGCACCACCACCCGACCTAGGGGAAACGCGGCAAAAGATGGCTTTTGTCCGCGTCGTGAATCACAATCGATAGGTCTTGTCGCTCATCCTCCATTCCGTGGAAGGTATCACCATGCTCGGCTGGCTTCGCCTCTCAAGATTGCTTTGGGGATGTTTCCTCGCCGCGACGCCTCTCTATGGCCAGGCTCCGCTCGACAAGCTTCCGCAACCGCTGCAACCCTGGACGGATTGGGTGCTCTGGGATGATACCTATCGTCATTGCCCGACTCCCTACAACGATAGCCAGAAGCCGTTGGCGATCTGGCCGTCGGTGTTGCAACTGCAAGCTGACGAAGCCGGTGCGACTTGGGAGGTGGAGGTACGTGTTTTCGCCGAGTCCTGGGTACCCTTGCCGGGAAATGATGATGCCTGGCCGATAGAAGTCACCGACGGGGACCAGCCGATTGTGGTCGTAGCCAAAGATCAGACGCCTAGCGCGCGTTTGCTGCCGGGCCAGCATCGACTGCGCGGGAAATTGCCTTGGTCCGAGATTCCTCAGCGGATCGCCATCCCGCCAGGTTATGGAATCTTGAATGTCTCGGTAGCTGGTGAAGCGCTCGCCCTGCCCAACAGGGATGACGAGGGATTTGTTTGGCTGAAGCGAACGCAGGTCGTCGACGATACGGCGGATGAACTCAGTATCCAAGTCTATCGCCTGCTGGAAGACGGGGTCCCGATGTGGCTGCGAACCCAGTTGGAAGTAAGCGTCTCCGGCAAAAGCCGCGAGGTTGAGCTCGGTCATATCCTACCGGCAGGTTGGCAATTGTCCTTCGTCGAAAGCCCGATCCCGATCGCCATCGATGAACAAGGTCGGATGCGATCCCAGGTCCGCTCGGGGAGTTGGAAAATTCATGTCGATGCCTTCCGCAATCAAGACCTCGATGAATTGCGCTACACCGCGAATACGCAACCCGTCGCCGCTAAGGAATTGATCGCCATCAAACTCGATCCCGCATATCGAACCGCCGAATGGCAGGGGGGAGTGCCGATCGATGTCCAATTGACAACCTATCCTGAAGTTTGGCGCGAATATCCCGTCTATGAATGGCCGACCGGGAGTCCGCTCCGCTGGCTGGAGAAGACGCGCGGCATGGGGTTCCAGCAACCGGATCAGCTTTCGATTCGCCGGCAATTGTGGCTGGACGATGACGGGATCGGACTGACATTCCAAGACCGAATTCAGGGTCAACCCAAACAGATCGCCCGATTAGATGTCGCTGAGGCTCACGATTTGGGGGTCGTCCGCATCGATGGTATTCGACAATTGATCACCGAAAACCCTATCAGCGGTGCCCACGGTATTGAGCTCCGCTCGCGCAACCCAAGCATCGAAGCCATCGGTCGAACCCGTCGATCAGCCACCTTGGCGGCTACCGGCTGGCAGACCAACGCCGATCAGCTACAGCTCACCTTGACCCTTCCGCCGGGTTGGCGGCTTTTCGCCCTGTTTGGCGCTGATGACGTTCAGGGAGATTGGTTGACCGCCTGGTCGTTGCTGGATCTCTTCTTGTTGCTGGTCTTTACGGTCGCAGTCTTTCGCCTAGGGGGAATCCTTCCTGGTCTGATCGCTTTTTTCGCCTTCGGCCTCGCCTATCATGAAACCGGAGCACCGCGGCTAACCTGGCTATTCTTGCTGATGCCCTTGGCTTTATTGCAGGTAGTCCGTCAGGGACGGGTCGTCGCTTGGTTGCAAGCCTGGCGTTGGCTGGCGATCGTCTTGTTGCTGCTCAACTTTGTCCCGTTCCTGGCCCATCAAGTCCAACAGGCGTTGTATCCCCAGTTGGAGCCCGGTGGCCATCCCTATCAACTACGATCGATGCTGTGGTGGCTGGATTCTCCCTACGAAGTGAGCGGACGGATGGTGGAGCAGAGCCTGGAAGATTATGCCATGCTCAGCGAAGCGGAGGGCATACCTTCGCTCAAAGCCAAGCGAGCCGGCGGCGAGAGCTCTTCCCTGCCGCAAGCCAACCTGCAGTTCGAAGCCGGGACCAGCATTCAAACGGGTATCGCCAGACCGCAATGGACGGGACCATCGATCACCTGCAGCTGGGACGGTCCGGTTTCCTCCCTCCACACCATCCGGCCACTCTTTATCTCTTGCACTGGCCACCGCTGTTTCACCGCCTTGCGCATCGTGCTCCTCGGTTTGCTGGCCGCGATCCTGCTGAAACGTCAACCCTCGTTCCCCAGCTGGCGGCGGCCTTCCGCAATACCTTCGGCGGCCATGTTGCTCGGGTGTTGCGGGATGCTGTGCCCGGCCAGTGCATCGGCCCAACTGCCCGATCCGGCAACGCTGAAGCTTTTGCGGGAACGGCTATTGAAACCTTCCGATGCCTTCCCACGGGCTGCCGAACTTCCCCAGCTGCGTCTGAAATTGGACCAAGGCACACTGAACGTGGAAGCGGATGTTCATGCAGCCAGCGATGTGGCGATTCCGATTCCCGGACGGCTGTTCGATTGGTCGCCTACGACCGTCCGCCTCGATGACGAGTCGGCCATCGTCTATCGTGGCGACGATGGCTATCTGTGGGTTTGGATTCCCCGCGGGATTCATCGGCTGGTGGTGGCTGGACGAATGCAGGATGTCCGCGAGTGGGTCTGCAGCTTCGATTTACTGCCGCGGCGCGTCGAGGTTGACGCGCCGGGTTGGACTGTCAACGGCTTGAAGCCGGACGGACGAACGGACGATCAGCTGTTTTTTGTTCGTCAGGAGCAAGCGACCGAGGGTTCGGCAGCTTATGACCAAAAGAATTTTCGCTCGATCGTCGTTGTCGAACGGCAACTCGAAGTAGGCCTGGTTTGGAAAGTCCATACCACCGTGCGCCGCTTGTCGAACCCTGGGAAAGCCATCTCCCTCCAAGTCCCCTTGCTGCCGAAAGAACGGGTACTTACCGCCAACCTGCTGAACCAACAGGGAACGATCGAAGTCAACCTCGGGGCCGACGACGCGGAGTTTCACTGGGAGAGTGAAATGCCCGTGCAGGAACAGCTGGAACTTGTCGCATTCTCCTCTCCCCAAGCCACCGAACGCTGGTCTTTGGTGAGTTCCCCGGTGTGGAATGTTCGCTTCGAGGGACTGCAACCCGTCTATGAAGCCAATCAGACCGAATGGATTCCGATGTGGCGCCCCTGGCCCGAAGAATCGGTGACCCTCGCCTTTCGACGACCGTCGGCAATCCCCGGCAAGACCCTGACGGTGCAGCGTGTCGACCATGAACTGGTGCTGGGCAACCGCCAGCGTATATCCCGACTGAAGCTTGAGGTCGAGTCAAGCTTGGGTGGGGAGTTCCCTTTGCGGCTATCGGACACCGCCACGGTCTCGGAGCTGAAGAGCGATGATCGCCCGCTCCCTGTCCGCCGGGAAGCTGGTCGCTATATGATACCCTTGCAACCTGGACAGCAATCGATCGCCGTGGAATGGCGCGAGGAAGAACCATTGCAAACGAAGGTTTCTTTTCCGGCGGTCCAACTCCCCATCGATGCCGCCAATATCTACTCCAGCCTCCAGGTTCCCGAAGCCCGCTGGGTCCTTTGGGCTGGAGGACCGATGCGCGGTCCGGCGGTCCGTTTCTGGGTGGTTATTGTCTTGGCCCTGGCTGCAGCGGTGGCCCTGTCGAGCTCACCGCTCTCGCCGCTTCGCCGTGGCGAATGGCTGCTCCTCGCGCTGGGACTGACCCAGATTCACGTCTTGGCCAGCCTGGTAGTCGTCGCTTGGTTGTTCCTGTTAGCGTGGCGAGGAAGAACCTCGCCGATGTCGATGGGCCGAGCGACATTTAATTGGCTCCAGGTCGCTCTGGTCGGGCTCACCATCCTCGCCTTGGGTATCTTGATGGCGGTCGTCGGCGCCGGATTGCTGGGAAGTCCTGAAATGTTCATCCTGGGCAACGGGTCCTCGCGCCACACGCTGCGATGGTTGGCCCCACTTTCAGAAGCAGACTTACCGCGCCCCTGGATTCTTTCGGTCTCGGTTTGGTATTACCGGTTACTGATGTTGGTCTGGGCGCTCTGGTTGGCCAATAGCTTGATTCGCTGGCTGAAGCTGGGATGGACTGCTTACACCCATGAAACCGCTTGGCGCGTCAAACCGCGGCCGGCGGTGGCCCCGCCTTCGCCCAAGCCATAAATTCCGTGTGAAATACCCAGCACCGCCTTTATTTCGAAATCAAAATAATTACCATGTGGCGGTTCGGATAGCGGACGATGGGGATTTCAACCTCAGCGGTCGCAGGGGAATCGGACACCACCCAGAAACATCGCGGGCGGGTTGCGATCCGCCATGGATTCCAAGCTCGAGCATTTTCCGGAACGCCCGAGGCCTGGCAAGCGAAGGTACGAACCGAGCGCTGACGTAGCCCGCAGGTTGCGGCGGATTTTTGGTACCTGAGCTCATACCCGAGGCGTGGCGCGCTGCACATGCGATCACGCGAGAGACTTTCGCCCAAAAAGGATTGGCCGCATGCCTATTCAGACCATGGTCGTCTCATCGGCCTTGAAACCTGGCAGCAAGACACTCGTCGCTGCCCGCACCGTCGAGCGGCGGTTGCGGCAGCATGGGCTGGAAGTCGACCTAGTCGATTTAGCCAGCGAGCCGCTGCCGCTTTGCGACGGGGCCGTTTGCTACCAGGACCCAGCAGTTCAGGCGATGACCGCGCGGGTCAAACGGGCCTCGCTGATTGTTCTTTGCTTTCCGGTCTATAACTACCAGCCGAATGCAGCTGCCAAGAACTTTATCGAGGTGACCAACGAGGGTTGGAAGGACAAAGTCGTGGCCTTTGTCGCTAACGCCGGGGGAGATCGTTCGTACCTGGCGCCTTTGCCCTTGGCCAATTCGTTGATGGTCGATCATCGCTGCGTCATCGTCCCCCAATTCCTTTACCTCGCGCCCGCCGCGTACGACGCCAACAATGAAGTCGTCTTGGAAGGACTTACCGGCGAACTCTTTGAGCAGGAATTGCAAGCCGCTTGCGATCTAGCCCAGGCTTGGGTCAATCGTCGCCGCTAGCTCTTGATGCTGCTTAACAACTGTTGCTCCCAAACTTTCCTTCGATAGGGATAACCGATGATGACCAACCTCTCGCTATCGCGCCGACAACTGTTGCTCAGCAGCCTGGCCGCTTCTACTTGCTTCCAGCTACAAGCCATCGCGATGGCTGCCCCGAGCGGTGCCAAGGGTTCGGCCAGATTGCGTCAGTCCGTCTGCCGCGGCCCGTTCTCGAAAATCCCGATGGATGCTTTCTGTGAGGCTTGCAAAGAGATTGGGATCGAGTCGATCGAACTGCTTGAGCCAGCTGAATACCCGACGGTGCTCAAGCATGGTTTAAGCTGCGCGGTCGGGCGTTTCACCTCCGAAAAACTGCCCGAGTCCCACATTATTTGCGGCTGGAATCGGCCGGAGTATCACGAAGTCTTGATCCCGGGTTATGAAACTCTGATCCGCCAGACAGCCGATGCTGGATTTAACAAGGTGATCTGCTTTTCCGGATCGAGGAAAGGCATGGATGACCAGACCGGCCTAGAGAATTGCGCAGCTGGCCTCGCGAAACTGATGCCGCTATGCGACAGGCTAGGGGTGACGATGGTCATGGAATTGCTCAACAGCAAAGTCAACCATCCAGACTATATGGCCGACAACAGTCCCTTCGGCATCGCTTTGTGCCAGAAGATCGACCATCCTCGTTTCCGCCTGCTGTATGACATCTACCACATGCAAATCATGGAAGGCAATCTCTGCGCCACCATCCGTGACCATCACCCGTGGTTTGCTCACTACCATACGGCGGGTGTCCCTGGTCGCCATGAGATCGACCAGTCGCAAGAGATCAACTACCCGGCGGTGGTGAAGGCGATCCTGGAAACCGGTTATCGCGACTATATCGCTCAGGAATTCAGCCCCACCCGACCCGACAAGCTGGCCTCCCTCAAGCAAGCGGTCGACATCTGCTCGCACAGCCTGGAAGGCTAAAGTAACCAGGCCTGGAAGGCTAAAGTAACCAGGCCTGGAAGGCTAAAGTAACCAGGCCTGGAAGGATCTTGTTCCAGGGACTGGT
>JBILTQ010000389.1:0-5154 GCA_044371435.1 Pirellulaceae bacterium
GCCGAGGATGCATTACGCTTATCGATTACGATTCACCGCCAAGCCTGGGATACAGCCATGGCTGCTAACCGTAAAGACGAGATGCTGAAGGCGCAGCGTGAGAGCCAAGCATTGTTCAAAATCCTCTGGCGCTCGCCCGAACGGATGCATTTGGTCAACGATCTCTACCAGCATGCTTCTTTCCTGTTACAGGCTGGAGAACGAGGCAGGGTTGCTGAGTTGGTGGATGAATTCGCCAGCTTCAGCCCAAGCAATCCATTGCTTTTGAATCTGCGTTTCCGACTAGCGGTCGCTGAAGGCGACATTGCCGGGTTAGGAGAGAAAGTTCGGGACTGGGTGGGGGACGCCGAGGAGCAGCGAAATCCACCCCTGTTGGCTGAAGCTGGCCGATTGCTCTCGGAGCAGGGACTGACCGAGGATTCGCTTCCCTACCTGCGGGCCGCCTACGCCATGGACTCGCAGTGGCTGCGGCCTTTGATCGTCGGCTTGTCTCGGGCAGGAAAGCTGCAGGAGGCCTTGCGGTTGTGTGTCGAACGCTTTGCGATCGAACCGAACCTCGAGACTATTTCCTTGCTCACGGATGTCGCCATCCTCAGCATCGGTCGTTCACCCTTGGATCCTGAAATCGATCGAATGATCCAGGAGTCTTTGGTCAGGTTTCCCGTCAGTCCGAAACTTCTGGAATTGGTCGGTACCCTGCGCTTATTCGAATTGAGATTCGCGGAAGCCGTGGAGCTGCTGCTACGGGCAGAAAAACTCGCCCCAAGAAGCTTGATGACACTCAACAATCTGGCGATCGCGGCTGCCGAGATTCCAGGCCGCGAACTCGAGGGTTTGGCGCGCGCCGAGCGAGCGATCGAAATATACGGACGCACGCCGGACTTGCTCGACACCCTGGGTATCGTCCAACTGTATTGTGGCTTTCCGGACAAGGCAGAGGCTTCGCTAAGGGCTTCGTGGGAGGCCAAGCCGGACAGCCGTACCCTCCTGCACCTGATTCAAGCCCTCTCCGTTCAGGGGAAGGAGGCCGAGGTTCGCGAGCGGCTTCGCTCGTTCAAACTCGAAGAGTTGAGCGGGATCGTCTTAACGCCTCGCGAGCGGCAAGCCATCGATAAGCTGCTGCCGGAAAGCAAGCCACCAGCGGGAAGGGAAGAACTATGATCACCAAGCCGGTTCTGATTCAAGGGCTTTTACTCATCGGCGGGATGACGCTGGTAGCGGGGATGGTCCCCGCGTGGCTCGAGGGAAAGTCGCGCACAGGCATCGCCTCGCAGGAACTGGGAGAGAAGCTGACCAGCTTCCCGGTCCAGCTCGGCGAATGGGAGTGCATCTCGGATGAACGCCTCAAGCCGGAGGTAGAACGGACACTCCGCTGCGATGGTTATATCAACCGGGTGTATTGGAACTCCCGAACAGGCAGCCGTGTCTCGCTGGCGATTCTGCATGGACCCCGAGGACCGATGGCTGTCCATACACCGGAAATCTGCTACAGCAGTCGCGGACGCGTGCCAGCAGGGGAACCTCAGGAAGTCGTGGGACAAGCCGAGGCAAGCGGGAATACCTTCTGGAAATTGGCCTTCAAGCAGCCTAGGGATTCGAAGGCGGATTTGGAAGTGTGGTACGCCTGGAGCGACGGTGGCGAGTGGATCGCTTGTTCCTATCCACGCTATTGGATGACCAATAGCCTCTACAAGCTGCAGCTCTCTAGCCCACCTGGTAATGAGGGGGAGGAAAGCAGCGGTCAAATGCTTCTCAAACAGGCGGTACCGGCCTTTCGAAAGATGCTCCAACCTTAAGCGGGCAGCAAACCGTTTCGACCAACCAATGATTGACACCATGAGCATACTTCAGTTGCCTTCATCAGCGAAAAGCGGCGTTCAGGCGAAATCGGCCAGCGATCCGGAGCCGTTCCATACTTATCCTTACCCGGTCGATCCCTGGAATGATCTGGTTCAAGGAAGAAGTTATGGAGCGATTCGCTGGAATTACTTCCGCCGCAAATACCAACGCGAACGTTGGCTTGGGTGCGCCCTGCTGGTCTTGGCCTTGCCGATCATCTTTGTCCTGTCGTGGCTGGTTCGTTTGCATTCCCGGGGAGGCGGTTTTTATCGCCAGACACGCGTCGGGTATCGAGGGAAGCATTTCGAGATCCTCAAATTAAGGACGATGCGCGTCGATGCGGAAGCTGATGGCAAAGCGAGATGGTGTGTCAAAGGAGATCCGCGGATTACATCCCTTGGACGTTTTCTTCGCAAGACACACTTGGATGAACTACCTCAACTAATCAACGTCGCCAGGGGTGAGATGACCCTGGTGGGTCCTCGACCCGAACGCCCCTGCTTTGTCGAACAGTTAAAGAAAGAAATCGATGGTTATGAACGACGGCTCTCCGTACTTCCAGGGATTACGGGATTGTCGCAAATCAATCTTCCGCCAGATGAGACGATCGCAGACGTTCGGCGTAAACAATATCTCGATTTGCTATACATCGATGAGACCAATCTATGGCTTGACCTTCGCATGCTGTTTGGCACATTGCTTCGGATGCTTGGATTTCCTGGCGAAATCGTGATACGCCTCCTCGGCTTGCGGCGTGATCTGCCGGCATCCCTCGCTCACGAGCCGGTGCTTTCGCTGCCGGCGATAACCAGGGAACAGCCAGCCGATGGCGGGCAGCCCGATCAGTTGCTGGGCGCTAGTATCGTGTGTCTTGGGAAGCTACGTTACTCGATCCCTCCCAAGGTGAAAGCTCTTCCATCCTTCGTTCCCAATGCTTTCACCGTTGATGTTGAGGATTATTTCCACGTATCCGGCTTTGCCGACCGTGTTGCCACACGCGATTGGGATTCATTCCCGTGCCGTGTCGAAGCTAATACAAGACGCCTGCTTGAATTACTCGGGGAGAAGAAGGTTCGAGGAACTTTTTTCATCCTAGGTTGGGTTGCCGATCGCTATCCCCAGCTGATTCGCGAGATCCATGATGCAGGGCATGAACTGGGATGTCATAGTTACTGGCATCGCTTGATCTATCAAATGACACCCCAGGAGTTTCGCGACGATTTAATTGAAGCCCGGGATGCAATCGAGCAGGCGGCCGGGGTGGTTGTTCGGTCCTACCGGGCCCCGAGCTTTTCGATCACACAAGCATCGCGGTGGGCTATCGACATCCTGGCTGAGCATGGTTTTCAGCTGGACTCCAGTATTTTCCCGATGAAGCACGATCGCTACGGGATCCCCGATTCGACTTCGGCCATTCATCGTCATGCTGGCCTACAACATACTATGAGTGAATATCCGCCGACCGTCTGGAAGACCGGCCCTCTTCGGCTTCCCGTCGGTGGCGGCTATTTCCGCTTGGCGCCGCGATGGCTAACCCAAGCGGCGATCGATGGAGTACGCCAGGCTGGTATTCCGGCCATGTTCTACATCCATCCCTGGGAGATTGATCCGCAGCAACCTCGCATCGAGGGTATTCGGCCCGTCAACCGGTATCGGCATTTCGTCGGGCTTCATCGGACGTACTCAAAACTCCAATGGATGCTCGAGAGAAATCCTTTCGCCGCCATCAGCGATGTGATGCGGCACTTTGATGTGGCATCTGCTTCGCATACGGAGTCGTTGTATTCCGAGGCTCCGAACGTATCGCTGGCTGCATGCTGGAGTTAAGTATCCAGGCTTACCGGGGAAATGCTCGTTCCACCCGGCAAGCCAACATTAGCATCCCTTGAATTGCCTGATGCAATCGCTCATCCGACCGGCTGTTGCGCAAAAAATATTTGATTCGCTTGAATTCGAAGGAATAAATCATACACACACTCTCTCCGACTTCATCTTCGCGGTTGCCCGAGATCCTGTTTCTAACGCATCGCGTACCCTATCCACCCGACCGTGGCGATCGGATACGCTCATGGAATATCCTTCGTTATCTTGCTCGGCGGGCCCGTGTCTCCTTGGCTTGCGTGACCGACGAACCGGTATCCTGGAAGACGTCGCAGACCCTCGCAGCGTCTTGTCAGCGTGTCGCCATTGCGCCCGTCGGTCGGCGGCGGCGATGGATGAACGCCGGATCCCACTGGTTAGCAGGAAAGTCGCTGACCGAAGGACTCTTTTGGTCGAAGCCCTTAGCCAGCACCCTCGATTACTGGGCCGACGTCATCGCCTTCGATTACGTCTTCGTGTATTGCAGTAGTATGTTACCGTATGCGGAGCGCGAAACCCTGCGGGATATTCCGCGAGTCGTGGATCTGGTGGATGTTGATAGCCAGAAGTGGATGGATTATGCGACGAAGAGCCGGTTTATCCGCCGACGTATTTATCAAGCGGAAGCCAAGCGAATCTCGCGTTTGGAGAAGGCGTGCGTCGCCCAGAGCAAGGCAGTGTTGCTGGCTTCCGAAGCGGAAGCGGCCTTGTTGCGTAAACAGCAAGGAACAAAGAATCCATCCATCCTGGGGATCAGCAATGGAGTCGATTTCTCCTACTTTGATAACCGAAGCTCAACCATCCAGTCTTCGTCTCCAGCGTCACCCGTGGGGCGGGAGTCAGCACGGTTGCGCCTGGTTTTCGTCGGTGTTCTCGACTACCTGCCGAACGTAGACGGTTTAGGCTGGTTTCTGAATGAGGTATGGCCGGGGGTGCGGCAAAAACTTCCCGCCGCCACCTTGGAGATTGTTGGCAAGAATCCCACGTCGCAGGTTCAGCAGTTTCATCGCCATCCCGGGGTACGCGTCATCGGAGCCGTCGATGATGTTCGTCCATGGTTGACGACTGCAGACGTGGTCATTGCCCCTTTGAGGATAGCCAGAGGTATCCAGAACAAGGTCTTAGAAGCGATGGCCATGGAAAAAACGGTGCTTGTTACGTCGCCAGCCGCCGAAGGTATCGATGCGATTCCGGATAAGCATTGGGTGATCGCGGACTCGGCCGAAGCATGGCAGGAAAATCTAGTCTCGTTGGCGAAGTGCCCTGAAGCATGTACGCAGATGGGAAAGGCCGCGCGCGAATTCGTCGAACACGAATTCGACTGGTCGACATGCCTCGAACCCCTGGACAAGTTGCTGGATCTTCCCGTGGCTGTCCCGGAGCGGCAGGGATTGATTCGCGCATGATTGCGATCCGTCGGTCTCATTTCCTGAAGTTGTCGAGAGCAGACCGATG
>JBILTQ010000397.1:0-5015 GCA_044371435.1 Pirellulaceae bacterium
TGAATCTCGATGACGGCTGCAGGAGCGACCTCGACACCGGCATGCTCTAACCACTGACGATGGAGCCTGGAAATCGCTTGCCGCGTCGTCGTCGGGGTATCGCTGCTGGCCCCATCGGCATTCTTTAAGGGAGCAAAAACCTGAGCGGCATCGGCTTCGATGACCAGGGGGTGCTGTGCCAGGGGAAGCAGGTCAAAGATGAACCGCTCGTATTTGATGGCATTAGGCGAAGTCGGGATCACGCGATTACCTGCGGCATCGATGTACGGGACGGCTTTGCGAGCCCGGTGAAACGGCAAGCCGCTGGCTGTCTGCTGGACGCGCTCGAGGAATCGCCGTTTGAAGACATGTACCGCGATGTTGCCGGCCCATAATTTTAATTCACCGTCCGGGGCTCGCTGATTCGCTACAGCTTCCGGGAGATCGCTGTATTCGATAATCTGAACCCGCCCATCGATGCTGACTACGTTCCCGACGCGTTCGCCCGGAGTCTGCTTGCGAACAACCTGCGTGGTCATCTCCGATCCGCTAAGCCCATGATGCCCTAATAACACCGGATCGCAGATCTCCACCAGCGGATTATCGACCTGGGCGTAGAAGAAATGCTCGATGCCCCGATCGGCCGCGTCCTCCAGGCAACCGTGCGCGGCCAAGGCCGACAGCATCCCGCCGTGACCATCGGGGCTGAGGGCGATTTCGCCGGCTTCATGGAGCAGGACTTTGCCCGAGGAAGCATCCACCGCAGGCATGGTTCCCTGGCAAAAGATCCTCAACTGATCGCTGCCGAGCCCAAAACTATCGTTCTCGCTAAAAAACAGTCGAGTCTGAGCGTCGGTGGCCGGACTGGTCATCACATAAAGCGGGATCGAGACATGGTAACGCTTCATCACCGCCCGCAACCGATCGACATGCATCTCGAACAAAGTTCGGCTGGAGAGTGGACCAATGCGGTACATGCCCTTGGGGAGATCGAATCCCAATCGCGTCCCTTGACCGCCAGCAACCAGAATCACTCCCACCTTACCCGCTCGCAGCAAGGCTTCGCCTCGCTCCTTCGCCTGCGATTGCCGCTCACCGACATTTTGCTGCAGGCTGATGGCGGGCGGCGGCTCGGCCCGCCCTGCTAGCTGCCCCCAGTCCGGCGAATTGTCGTGGCCTGCATGCAAGCGACGCAATTGCTCCAGGTCGATCGACCGAAGTTGCTCTTCCAAACGCTCGCGTTGTCCCTCGTTCAAAAGCTCGAAGAAGTCGATCAGATGTTGTTGATCGTATTGCACCAGCTTCTTGCGCAGCTGTTCATCAAGCATCAGGAAACTCTTCTGATCGAGAGACTGGAGGTTCGTGCAATGCGTCGTGGATAACGACTATCGCTGATGTATGATACTCCAAACGAGCGATGAGCCAAGCTGAACTGGCTGGCCCCTCCAACTCGCGGTTGGTCGGTAGCTGACAGTTCTCAGGGAGGCTCGACGAGTTCAATCCGGCTGTCGATTGGTTGACCCGACGGTGCTCGCAGGGAAAGCCTGCGCGGCCGATTTCCAAGGTGGGCAAGTTGGTCGCGGGCGAGGCGTCCCTCGCGCCAGGCGTCCTTCGCGTTACCCCAGGATTTCTTCCCCGGGGTTGGGCATTCAAGCTTCGACTTCGGCGGGGGCCAGGATGAAGGCGTCCGCCGCTTGACCGGTCCATTCGGGGATTTGGCAGTGGTTGGCCTGCCAACCGGCATGTACCAGCGTGGCTTTGCTCCCATGCGGAGTCACGCCGACAAATCGCCATCGTGCCGTAGAAGGTTCCGCCGGTAGTTCGATGCGATCCCCCTCCGCGGCGGCGACCAACCGTTCCACTCCCATCAGCCGCTGCAGGGTTTTAGCCGTGTCGCGAAGGACATCACGGGCGGCCGCACCGATCTGAGCATCGGTGTAGCCATCCAAAGGTTCCTGCACCAAGTCGAGCAATCTTGCTTCACGCTGCAAGGTGCTGATCAAGGTCAAGGCTTCGCTCCTACCGCGCGAGGGGGCCACAGTTGCTGACGACGGGGCAGGCGACGCGATGGGGGGGGTGGGGGGCGCGGCGAGCAAAGGTGTCTCCATGGCCGCCCGGATTCGTTGGGCCGTCGCCGGGGAAGCCAGCACGGCGAAAAAGCTACGAAAAGCCAAGATCCATCGCATCGTTGAGCCACACCTGGTGCGTTAAACCTCGATGAAGGAAACCAATACCACGGCCGATCATTGTGCCGTCTTCTACCGCGGTGACTAGTCCAACCGGGGCAGGGGAAAACCCCAGACGCCTCGGTGCCGAATACGCCGGGGGGCTCTTGGCTACGACATCGCCTTCGAGTGTCTACGCATTTTTCAAGACGATCGGACCTGGTGGAACTCGAGGTCTCGCTGGGGGGCCTCAAGCCGAAAAAGTTAGCCTCCGCCGGGATGGCGTGACGGGCTGACCCGGCGTTAATCCTCGGCCGGCTTCGCGCGTCCGGCAGCTTTCTTGCCTCGGACAGTACTTGATTTCCCGGAGACACCTTTTCTGGGAGCCGCCTTCTTGGAGCTGGTTTTCTTCGACAGCGCCGCCTTGGTGGTCGTTACTTTCCTGGCGCCTTTGGTCCCTTTTTTCTTCGCGGATTTCTTGCCTCCTCCTTCGGCGGCACGGGCAGCTAACAACAGCACCGCTTGATCGAAGGCCAGGGTTTCCGGACTCATCTCCTTGGGGAGTGAAGCGTTGGTTTCCCCGTCGGTAAGGTAGGGACCGTAGCGCCCTTCGCGCAGTTCGATCGGTTTGCCGGTCACCGGCGAGGCCTCGAAGACCTTCAACGCTGGCGCGGCTTGACCTCGGCCGCGGAAGGCCTTGGGTTGGGCCAAGAGTTCGACCGCCTGCTCCAAGGTGATTTCGTAGACATCCAAAGACTTGGGAATGGAGCGGAATTCCTTGTCCTTTTGCACATAGGGTCCAAAGCGACCAATCTTCGCCCAAACGCTGCCGCCGTCCACCGGGTGCTGGCCCAATTCGCGAGGGACCGACAGGTACTTGAGAGCCGCCGGCAAGTCGATGGTCGCTAAATCCTGCTCCTTGGGGATGGAGGCAATTTTCTTGGCCTCATCCTCGTTCTCCCCTAACTGCACGTAGGGTCCATAGCGTCCAGTCTTGACATAAATGTTCATGCCCGTCGCAGGATCTTCGGCCAAAGGTTTATCGCCGGCCGCCTGTTTGGCCAACAGCTCCAGGGCGGTTTCCAGATGAATTTCATCGGGGGCCAGCGAATCGGGGATCGACGCCTTCCGCGATCCTTGTTCGACAAACGGGCCAAATTTACCGATACGCACCACGACCGGTTCACGGAACTCACCGCCGGTCGGAGTCCCCAACGGATAGGAGCAGGCGGCGCGGGGATCGATTTCGCCGATCTTGCTTTCCAGCAGTGGCTTCAAGCCGGATGGTAAGTCGTCGTCGGCCTCTTCCCCTCCATGGTAAAAGCCCCGCAGGTAATCGAGATTTTCCCGTTCGTTGCGGCTGATTTCATCGAGATGATCCTCCATTTCGGCGGTAAACCGGTAATCGACCAGATTTCCGAGATGGTCTTCCAGCAAGCGGATAACGGCGAAGGCCGTCCAGCTCGGGACGAGGGCGTTGCCCTTTTTGAAAACATACTCCCGTCCCTGGATGGTTTCGATGATGGTCGCATAGGTGCTTGGGCGACCGATCCCGCGTTCTTCCAGGGCCTGGGTCAGCGAGGCTTCGGTGTAGCGAGCCGGAGGCTGGGTCGTATGGGATACCGCCTCCAAGCCTGCTGCGGTCAGCGACTCGCGAACCTCCAGGCCTGGGAGGAGACGCTCGCGCCCAGCCAATTCGGCCTCGGGGTCATCGCTTCCTTCGACATAAGCTCGAAGGAACCCCTCGAATTCGATCGACGAACCAGAGGCTTGGAACGTCGCTCCGCCTCCTTCGATGGTGACGATCACGCTTTGCTTGCGGGCATCGGCCATCTGCGAAGCGATGGTTCGTTTCCAGATCAGGTCGAACAAGCGAAACTCGTCCTGGTTGAGTTCGCGGCGCAATGCTTCGGGGACCTGGAACGGATGCCCGGCCGGTCGGATCGCCTCGTGAGCCTCTTGGGCATTCTTGACTTTTGTCTGATAAATGCGGGCTGAAGGATGAAGGAACTCGGGTCCGTACTGGCTACGGACCAGTGCCCGGGCGGCATCGATGGCTACCTGGGCCAGAGTCGTCGAGTCGGTACGCATGTAAGTGATGTAGCCGTTTTCGTACAAACTCTGGGCGGTGCGCATCGTCTGCTTGGCGGTGAACCCTAGCTTGCGGTTGGCCTCCTGCTGGAGGGTGCTGGTGGTGAAAGGAGCTTTGGGGCGTTCGATGAAAGGTTTGACCTCGACATTGGTGACGCGAAACTCGGCGCCTCGCAAACGGTCTCGCAAACCTTGTGCGGCTTTTTCATCCAGCCAACAGAGTCGGTTATCCTTTAGCTTCCCGGTAGCCGGATCGAAATCACGGCCGCTGGGAATCTTTGCCCCATCGACCGCAGTCAGCGTGGCCTGAAACTTGATTTGGTTACTCTTGGCGAAGGTAGCCTCGAGGTCGAAATAGGTCGCCGAATGAAAAGCCATCCGATCCCGTTCACGCTCCACGATCAACCGCACCGCCACACTTTGCACTCGGCCGGCCGATAACCCGTAGGCGATTTTCTTCCACAGCAACTGCGAAACGTCGTAACCATACAGACGATCGAGGATTCGCCGCGTCTCCTGGGCCTTGACCATCCCCTGATCGATCTGCCGGGTGGCTCTCAAGGCTTCCTGGATAGCTTCACGGGTAATTTCGTGAAACACCAGACGGTGGACCGGAACCTTGGGCTTTAAAACCTCGTGGAGGTGCCAGGAAATAGCCTCGCCCTCACGATCCTCGTCCGTCGCCAGGTAGAGTGCCTTGGCTTTTTTCAGGGCATCCTTGAGGTGCGAGACTTGCTTTTTCTTTTCGGGCGGGACGATGTAGATCGGTTCGAAGTCTTC